>NZ_NEVB01000187.1:0-79032 GCF_002259925.1 Aeromonas sp. A35_P
TTGACATCCTCCCCCGCCTAAAGTCGGGGGATTCCTACGGCGCCCACCCCGGCATCGAGCCGGGGTGGGTCGCTTCGGCGGGTTCCTGCTGCTGGCGACCTTACTGCATCGCTCACTTCACAGGCGAACCGGGCGTGTCCCGCCCTTAAAACATTGATCGCGCCGACCAGATCAGCGTTTTCCTCGAAGCCACATTCGACGCACGCAAACCGCTCTTGCGTCTGCCGGTTGTCCGCCGATACATGGCCGCAGCACGGACAGGTGCGGCTCGTGTTCTGCGGCGGGACGGCGACAAGCCAGCCGCCGTTCCACGCCAGCTTGTAATCGAGCTGACGCCGGAACTCGAACCAGCCCTGATCGAGGATGGACTTGTTCAGACCAGACTTGGCCCGAACTTTTCTTCCCGGCGCATCGGCCGTACCTGCCGCCGACCTGGACATGTTGCCTACCTGCAAGTCCTCGATACACACCATCGCGTGGTTTTGGCTGATCGCGGTCGTGGTCTTGTGCAGGAAGTCGCGGCGGGCATTGCCGATGCGGGAATGGATGCGCTGGACGCGGGCTTTTGCCTTCTTCCAGTTGTTGCTGAACTTGGTTTTGCGGCTCATCGCCTGCTGCGCTTTGCGCAAGCGGGCTTCCTGCCGTTTGAAACTGTTGAGGGGTTCGAGGTAACTCCCGTCGCTCAGCGTGGCGAAGCGAGCGATGCCCATGTCGATGCCGACCGCGCCACCGTTGGGTATCGGCTGCGCGACCTCGCGCTCGGTCTGGATGCTGATGAACCACTTGCCACCGCCGGCGGACACCGTGATCTGCTTGATCTCGCCCAACACATCGCGGCTATTGCGGTAACGCAGCCAGCCGAGTTTCGGGAGGAAGATGCGGCTATTGGCCTGATCGAGCTTGATCTGCTTCGGATCGGGATAGCGGAAGCTGTCGCCTTGCCCCTTCTTCTTGAAGCGTGGGAAGTCGGCCCGCTTGGCGAAGAAGTTGGTGTAGGCCCGCTCCAGATCCTTGATCGCCTGTTGCAGCGGATGCGTCGGCGCATCCTTGAGCCACGGCGTCTCCGGGCCGTTGCGCCATTCGGTGAGCCGCTTGCACAGCCCGGCATAGCCGAGCTTCTTCTCCCTTTGCTCGTAGCGTTCCTTCTGCAACGCCAGTGCCTTGTTGAACACGAACCGGCACGACCCGGCGAAGCGGCGCATGTCGCGCTGCTGATCGCCAGTCGGCATCAGTTCGTATTTGAAGGCTTGGAGGCGTTGCATGCGGATAGTATAGTTTGGTCTATGAACAACGACAACGATATTCGGCACGGAAGGCATTGCGTCTTCCTGATGCATGTACATTTGGTCTTTGTGACCAAATACCGCCGCGAGGTATTCACCAAGGAAATCCTCGACGACCTCTTTGGCATCTTCGCCGGCGTCTGCCGGGACTTCGAGGCGGAACTGGTGGAGTTCGACGGGGAGGACGATCATGTTCACCTGCTGGTGAACTATCCGCCGAAAGTCGCCGTGTCGGCGCTGGTGAACAGCCTGAAAGGCGTCTCCAGCCGCATGATCCGCAAGAAGAACTACCCGAGCATCCGCAAGAAACTGTGGGGCGGTGCGCTGTGGTCGCCGTCCTACTTCGCTGGAAGCTGTGGCGGTGCGCCTATCGAGATCATCCGCCAGTACATTGAGCAGCAGCAGACGCCACACTGACCGCCGCAAAGGACGCCTACGGCGTCCGCGCTATCCTTCCCCGGCCTGAAGGCCGAGGCTTGCCGCGCACTCGGTCAAGCGATCTGATAGCGGCCCGGCTTGTGGTTGAGTGTCAACACCAGGTTACAGATGATGGCCGCCACCACGGAGAGCGCCAGGATCCAGGGCTGCACCACGAAGAAGGAGGCGATGACGATGGTGCAATCCAGCCCCATTTGCAGCTTGCCGGCACGGATGCCGAACCGATCCTGGATAAACAGCGCCAGGATGTTGAAGCCGCCCAGGCTCGATTTGTGGCGAAACATGATGAGCAGCCCCATGCCGATCAGGGTACCGCCGATGAGCGCCGCGTAGACCGGCTCAATCTTGCCGATTTGCAGCACGGCGTTGAGGTGATCCGTCATGAAGGAGACCGCCGCCACCGAGACGAAGGTGTTGAGGGTGAAGCGCGGCCCCATCCTGAGCCAGGCCAGGGCATAGAAGGGCAGGTTCATGCCGAAGAACAGCAGGCCGAAGCTCAGCCCGGTCACCTGCTGCAGCAGCAGCGCCAGCCCGGCGGTGCCGCCGGTGAGCAGGCCCACCTGATGAAACAGAAAGATGCCGAGGGAGACGAAGCCGGCTGCGGTCAGCAGGGCGATGATGTCTTCATAGAGGGGGTGCGCAGTGCGAACGGTGTGCGCCGAGACGGGGGTGTTGTCCATAACCGGTATCCAATAGCGAAGTAAAAGAGTGTCTGTTGCCCACCTGGCGGGCGCGAGCCCTGTCCACAGGGCTTCGTTATGGGGTTCAGTCTATTTTTTGCGACCATGATCACAATAGTTGCTGCCCATGCCCCGTTTTGGGGCCTGTCATTCTCCATTGACAGCCGCTGCACCAAGATGCAGCATGCCGCGCCTGAACCGCCCCCGCCGAGACGAAAAGGGCGGCTCGCCATGGCACAGACGCGCCGGCTCTGCTAAAAAGCGCGCAGCCCCCTTTTCGCATCACCATCAGGAACCCCATGATCTGCACAGGACCTCAGCCATGAAGTATCTGGTCACCGGCGCCGCCGGTTTTATCGGTTTTCACGTAGCCAGACGGCTGTGCGAGGCGGGTCATCAGGTGGTGGGGCTGGACAACCTCAACGACTACTACGAGGTGAGCCTCAAAGAGGCTCGTCTGGCGATGCTGACCCCCTTCCCCCATTTTCGCTTCGTAGAGGGCGAGCTGGCGGACCGGGCCGGCATGGCCGCCCTGTTTGCCGAGGGGCAGTTCGAGCGGGTGATCCACCTGGGGGCCCAGGCGGGGGTGCGCCATTCGCTGGAAAACCCGTTTGCCTACAGCGAGAGCAACCTCACCGGCATGCTGACGGTGCTGGAGGGGTGCCGCCAGCACGGCATCCGGCATCTGATCTATGCCTCCTCCAGCTCGGTCTACGGCATGGGCGAGCAGCTGCCGTTCAGTGCCGATCAGCAGGTGGACCACCCGGTCTCCCTCTATGCCGCCACCAAGAAGAGCGGCGAGCTGATGGCCCACGCCTACTCGGCGCTCTACGGCCTGCCCACCACAGGGCTGCGCTTCTTCACCGTCTACGGCCCCTGGGGCCGGCCCGACATGGCCATCGCCAAGTTCACCCGCGCCATCCTGGCGGGCGAGCCCATCGACGTCTACAACCAAGGCGATCTCAGCCGCGACTTCACCTTCATCGACGACATCGTCGAGGGGATCCTCGCCGTCGCCGAGCTGCCGCCCCGCCCCAATCCTCACTGGCACGCCGGCGAGCAGAGCCCTGCCGAGAGCGCCGCGCCTTACCGCATCCTCAACATCGGTCATGGCCAGCCGGTGCGACTGCTCGACTTCATCGAGGCGCTGGAACAGGCGCTGGACAAGCCGGCCATCAAGCGGATGCTGCCGATGCAGGCGGGCGACATGCACGCCACCTGGGCCGACAGCGAGCCCCTCTACACCCTCACCGGCCTGCGCCCCGCCACCTCCATCAAGGAAGGGGTCGCCGCGTTCGTGCGCTGGTATCTCGACTACTACCAACCCGCCCGCTGAGCGGGAGTGGCTATCCCAACCGGGCCCGGCCGGCTGAGAATTGCCTGATGAGTTAATGGGATGGCGCCGCTTCACATCCCCCCTTAGGATGGGGATGTGAAGCGGATGGCGGTTTGCCGGACACCGGCTGGGGTATACTGGCCGCACTTGGTGCCACACGGGCACGCATCCGCCCCCCACCATGATGAGAAGGAGTCACCTCATGATCCGTATTCTGCTGTTGCTGGGCGCCGCCCTGTCTGCCTACGGACTGCAACAGAGCCATACCCTGATGCCGCTGCTGAGCCTGCTCAGCCTGCTCTCGCTCTGGGTGGCGAGCGAAATTCGCCTGATGTATCGCCAGCTGCCCGCCACCGAGCCGGACGAGCAGCCCTATCACCTCGACGTCTGAGGGGCCAGGGACAACTGATTTAGCCACCTCTTTATCGCCACCGACCACCTGGATGCACCGCCAGCCCCTGATAGGACTGCATCGGTCATTGGTTCCATACCGTTTTGATATCTGGATACCTGAATCCATAACAACAGGATCCACTGGATTAATGGCAGAACGGGCCATGTTCCCCTATATCTTCTGTACCCCAACAGGAGAGAATCCATGTCGAGCCTCAGCGAAAACAGGCTGTTTTTGCTGCTTTTTTTATCGCTGTTGCTGGCCGGTAACGTGCAGGCAGCGGCGCAAAGCAGGGATTTCAGACAGGCGCCCAAGGCGCTCAGCGCACTGAAGCAAGGTCAACAGGCACAGAGTCAGGGCAACCTGACCCAGGCCATCCACTTCTACTGCGCCGCCGCCACCACGGGTAACCCGGAAGGGTATTTTCGCATCGGCCGCCTGCTCGCCACCGGCCCAGGCTCGGTTCGCAACCCCCGCATGGCCAACGCCTACCTGGCCATGGCGATCCGCCTTGGCAACCAGCAGGCCATCCGTTACTACAACAGCCGGGTCGGCAACGCCGTGATGGGGGATCAATGCGGCAGCGGCGTCGGCGGATCCGGCGGCTACTTCGCCGTCATTCCCACCACCCCTTTCAATCTGGAGGCCTATCTGGCACGCCAGTCACCCGCCAAGCAGAAGCTGGCCAACATGCTGCGCACCGCCGCCAAGCGCCACCGCATCGACGAACGGCTGGTACTGGCCATCGCCATCGCCGAATCCAACCTCGACAGCCGCGCCGTCTCCCCCAAGAATGCTCAGGGACTGATGCAGCTCATTCCCGAGACCCAGCAGCGCTTCGGGGTGACCCGCCCCTTCGACCCGGAGCAGAACATCAAGGGTGGGGTAGCCTACCTCAAGTGGCTGCACACCCACTTCGACGGCAACTGGACCCTGATGTCGGCGGCCTACAACGCCGGCGAGAAGTCGGTGGATCAGTATGGCGGCATCCCCCCCTATCAGGAGACCCAGCAATATGTGCGGCGGGTTCTCTACTTCGCCGGCCACAAGCAACCCTGAACCATTTTCCCGACCGCAGCGCTATTGATACGAATCACATCTGATTTGCGCAACCGTTTTCCTTTCGGTAGGATGCGGCGCTTTCTCGCAAGTCCTACAGGTATCCCATGAACATCATCACACGCTGCTCGCGCCTGCTCGTTCTGCTCGCGCTCTTCTCCTCCGCCGCCATGGAGCGCTTCCAGCCGCGCCTCGTCATCAACCAGGGCACGGCGGGCGGCCACGATCCGGCACTGCACCGGGGTGACATCGTCATCGGCACCAAGAGCTTCAACATGGGGGCCTATCGCAGTGATCTGACCCCCGCCGAGCAGGGGGTCGATCCGAGCAAATGGCACAACTTCGAGGTCACCATGCGCCTGCGCGACAACGGCAAGCTGGTAGAACACACCGCCTTTGCCGGCGATCCCGAGCTGGTCGGTCGCGCCCTCGGCATGGCAGACCGTTATCGGCACGGTCGGGTGATCCCCGGCATCATAGGCACCGCCGACGAGTGGAACCGCCAGGTCGCCCGCATCAACTGGCTGCACCAGACCTACCAGACCGCCGCGGAAGAGATGGAGACCTCGTCCGCCGCCCTGGTGGCCGAGGCCTACAAGGTACCCTTCGTGGGGATCCGGGTGCTCTCCAACACCGATCTGCACGGCGAGGAGTTCGATCCGCAAACCGCCATCCACTGCCAGCAGTTCGTCATCGACTACGCAAAGACGCTCATCAGCAGCTTCAACAAAGCCTGATAGCACCAAAGAGGCCGCCACTGTGGCGGCCTCTTTACCCTACGACACCCATGCTGCGGCATTACCCGCTTTTTTCTCTGCAGACCGACCTCAGCCAGCAGGCAACACCTTGCACCCATAGTGGCGGTAATAGCCCACCAGATTGCTGACCAGAAACAGCCCTTCCTGCAGTATCCAGCGCCCCCAAGGCCAACAACGGCTGACCCGGCTGCAAGGTCAAACGGGGCAGGTGGCCGGCAAGCGGCTCACCGATGGCGGGATCCAGCCCCATGGCGGCGAGGGTGGCTGCCAGAGGTGGGGCAGAGGGCTGGCTGGTCATGCAAACTCCGGGGCAAACTGGGCCTTCATCATGCCAAGTTTGGCGGCCCGTTGCAGCAGGGCGTGATGGCCCCGGCCAAGGGGATGGCCGACCGAGTGCCACCTTTGCCCCCCCTCGCCCATTGGTTTACAATCGACGGGTTTTTTGGAACCCGGTTGGCGACCCGCCGACCTGGCCCCACCACGACCTCAGTCTGTTAGTGCCAAGACATTAACCTGCTGAAAAGGAAGAGAATTAGCCAATGGCTCAATTTATTTACACCATGAACAGGGTCGGCAAGGTAGTGCCGCCCAAGCGTCATATTCTCAAGAACATCTCCCTCTCCTTCTTCCCGGGCGCCAAGATCGGCGTGCTGGGTCTGAACGGCGCCGGTAAATCGACCCTGCTGCGCATCATGGCAGGCATCGATACCGAGATCGAAGGGGAAGCGCGTCCGCAACCCGGCATCAAGATCGGCTACCTGCCGCAGGAGCCCAAGCTGGATCCGGAGCAGACCGTGCGCGAAGCGGTCGAAGAGGCGGTCGGCGAGGTAAAACGCGCCATGGCCCGGCTAGACGAGGTCTATGCGGCCTACGCCGACCCGGATGCGGATTTTGACAAGCTGGCCCGCGAACAGGGCGAGCTAGAAGCCATCATCCAGGCCCAGGGTGGCCACAACATGGAAAACCAGCTGGAGCGCGCGGCCGACGCCTTGCGCCTGCCGGCCTGGGATGCCAAGATCAAGCACCTCTCCGGTGGTGAGCGCCGCCGCGTGGCCCTGTGCCGTCTGCTGCTGGAAAAGCCGGACATGTTGCTCTTGGACGAACCGACCAACCACCTGGATGCGGAATCCGTGGCCTGGCTGGAGCGCTTCCTGCATGACTACGAGGGCACCGTCGTGGCCATCACCCACGACCGTTACTTCCTCGATAACGTGGCCGGCTGGATCCTGGAGCTGGACCGCGGCGAAGGCATCCCTTGGGAAGGCAACTACTCCTCCTGGCTGGAGCAGAAGGATGCCCGTCTGGCACAGGAAGCCAGCACGGAAGCGGCTCGTCGCAAGTCCATCGAGAAAGAGCTGGAGTGGGTTCGTCAGAACCCGAAAGGCCGTCAGGCCAAGTCAAAGGCTCGTATGGCTCGCTTCGAAGAGCTCAACACCAACGACTACCAGAAGCGCAACGAGACCAACGAGCTGTTCATTCCGCCCGGACCGCGCCTCGGCGACAAGGTGGTGGAAGTGGCCAACCTACGCAAATCCTACGGTGACCGGGTGCTGATCGACGATCTGTCGTTTGCCATTCCGAAGGGGGCCATCGTCGGTATCATAGGTCCGAACGGTGCCGGTAAATCGACCTTGTTCCGCATGATGTCGGGTCAGGAGCAGCCGGATTCCGGCGCCATCACCCTGGGTGAGACCGTGGTGCTGGCCTCTGTCGATCAGTTCCGCGACAGCATGGATGACAAGAAGACGGTATTCGAAGAGGTCGCCGACGGCCAGGACATCCTGCGCATCGGCAACTACGAGTTCCCGAGCCGCGCCTACATCGGCCGTTTCAACTTCAAGGGTTCCGACCAGCAGAAGCGGGTCGGCGAGCTCTCCGGCGGTGAACGCGGCCGTCTGCACCTGGCCAAGCTGCTGCAGACCGGCGGCAACGTGCTGCTGCTGGATGAACCGACCAACGACCTGGACATCGAAACCCTGCGCGCCCTCGAGAACGCCCTGCTGGAGTTCCCGGGTTGTGCCATGGTCATCTCCCACGACCGCTGGTTCCTCGACCGCATCGCCACCCACATCCTGGACTATCAGGACGAGGGCAAGATCGAATTCTTCGAAGGCAACTTCACCGAATACGAAGAGTGGAAGAAGAAGACCTACGGCGCCGAGGCGGTTCAGCCGCACAGAGCCAAGTACAAGCGCATCGCCAAGTAAACCGGCAAATGCGACAAGGGGAGCCCAGGCTCCCCTTTCTTGTGCCCGATGGCTTACAATCCAAGACGGATACCTTATGCATGGATGTAGCAAGATGACGACCCAGCCCACCACAGAGAAGAAACTGACCATCCAGATCCGGGTCGAGCCGGGCTGCCTCGGGCCGGACGGCAAGGTGCACATCGAGACCTTCTGTGCCGCCGCCGCCAGGATCTTTGCCGCCGTGGAGCCGGAGCTGGTGAACTGGACCCTGCTGCCCCGCTATGACAAGCAGCTGCCGGAGCAGGAGTTCTTCATCGACGGCCGCAAGCTGAGCGAGGAGCAGGCCAGCCTCTTCCTGCGCCGCATGGGGCGGGAACTGGGAGAAGTGCAGGACAAGCTCGACTCCGTGCTGGCCCAGCTGGTGGAGCGTTACTTCAAGACTCTCTGACCCGCCCCCTGCCCCTCAAAAGGTTCTCCAGCGAGAACCTTTTTTATTTTCGGTCTGGAAAACGTTTGAATTTTTGCTCTATTCATTGATCCGCCTCGCAGATCCGGGGTTTGTAAACGGCGCCGCCTGTGTAAAAATGTGCGCGCTGTCACGGTATCAGGACGAGTCTGGTTGTTTAACCACCAGAAACCGGGCGTTACTCCCCCCATGGAGGATGCCCCTCTCCTGCTGCTTATTTCACGTCACCTATTGGAATCCAACATGAATCAACCACACCAGGCCCCCGCACAGGCCGCCGGGCAAGGATTGCTTGAGCGTCTGTTTGCCCTGAAGGGCCATGGCACCAACGCCCGCACCGAAGTGATCGCCGGCATCACCACCTTCCTGACCATGGTCTACATCGTCTTCGTCAACCCGCAGATCCTCTCTGCGGCGGGCATGGACACCCAGGCCGTGTTCGTCACCACCTGCCTCATCGCCGGCATCGGCAGCATCCTGATGGGCCTGTTGGCCAACCTGCCCATCGCGCTGGCACCGGCCATGGGTCTCAATGCCTTCTTCGCCTTCGTGGTGGTGGCTGGCATGGGCTACTCCTGGCAAGTGGGCATGGGCACCATCTTCTGGGGCGCCATGGGCCTGCTGATCCTCACCCTGCTGCGGGTGCGCTACTGGCTCATCGCCAACATTCCGCTCACCCTGCGGGTCGGCATCACCGCCGGCATCGGCCTCTTGATCGCCCTGCTCGGCCTGCACAACGCCGGTATCGTGGTGGCCAGCCCCGCGACCATGGTGACGGTGGGCAACCTCACTTCCCTGCCCTGCCTGCTGGGGCTGCTCGGCTTCTTCCTGATCTGCATCTTCTCGGCCCGCGGCGTCCACTCCGCCGTGCTGATCGCCATTGTGGTGACCACCACCCTGGGCTGGCTGTTTGGCGATGTCACTTTCAAGGGCTTCGTCTCCATGCCCCCCAGCATTGAGCCGGTGTTCGGCCAGCTGGATCTGATGGGGTCGCTCGATATCAGCCTGGCCGGGATCATCTTCTCCTTTATGCTGGTCAATCTCTTTGATTCGTCAGGAACTCTGATCGGCGTCACCAACCGCGCCAAGCTGGCCGATGACAAGGGGCACTTCCCGCGCATGAAGCAGGCCCTGCTGGTGGATAGCGCCAGCTCCGTCGGCGGCGCCTTCATGGGCACCTCCTCGGTCACCGCCTTCATCGAGAGCAGCTCAGGCGTCGCCGTCGGCGGCCGTACCGGTCTGACCGCCATCGTGGTCGGCCTGCTGTTCCTGTTGGCCATCTTCTTCTCTCCGGTCGCCGCCATGGTACCGGCGTATGCCGCCGCCGGCGCCCTCATCTACGTGGGCGTGCTGATGTGCTCCGAGCTGACCCGGGTGAAGTGGGAAGACCTGACCGAAGCGGTGCCGGCCTTCATGACCGCCGTCATGATGCCGTTCAGCTTCTCCATCACCGAGGGGATCGCCGTGGGCTTCATCTCCTACTGCGTGATGAAGGCGGGCACCGGCCGCTGGCGCGAGATCAACCCCTGCGTGCTGGTGGTGGCCCTGCTGTTCGTGCTCAAGTTTGTCTGGGTCGACAGCCACTAAGCCACGACGCACAAATACTGCGCAAACAAAAATGCCCGTCAGCGACGGGCATTTTTTATGGCTGATGAAGGGGGGCTCAGCGAATGCCGCGCGCCTCGCGGATCCACTCCCAGGCCTGCTGGATCTCCTGGGTCTTCTCCTTGGCCATCTCCATCATTTCGGGCGGCAAGCCCTTGGCGGCCAGCTTGTCCGGGTGATGCTTGCTCATCTCCTTGCGGTAGGCGCGCTTGATCTCCTGATCGCTGTCGCTCTCGCTCACCCCCAGCAGCTGATAGGCATCCTTGAGCCTGTCACGGGAGGGGGCCTCCTGCCGATACTGCTGGCCACCCTGCCCGCCATTCTGATACTGACCACCGTGCGCCCGATTGAAGAAGTTCATCTGCGCCTCGGCCATCGCCAGGATACGAGCCAGCTCGATGCGGCTGAAGCCCAGCTCGTCAGCGATGGTGTGCAGGATGGCACGCTCGCTGGCCTCGACCTTGCCATCGGCGAAGGCGGCCTGCAGCTGTACCTCGAGGAAGAAGCGCAGGATATCGCGCTGGCCCTGGCTGGCCTGACGAAACTCGGTCAGGGTCTCCCGCAGCGGGAAGTCCGCCTCCTTGCCCTGGCGGAACGACTCCTGAGCGCGAGCCCGCTGCTCCCCTGCCAGCCGCATCCGGTCCATCAGGTTGGAGGCGACCCGGATCTCCTGCTCGGTCACCTGGCCGCTCGCCTTGGCGATGTGGCCCATGACGGCGAAGGTGGCGTGGAAGAAGACCGCCTGTTGCTGCTGGGTGGGGGCGCGGCGAAAATTCAAGCCCATGCCTCGATCGAAGCGGTGGCCGATCCAGAGGCCAAGCAGGGCACCGAAGATGTTGCCGAGCAGAAAACCGAAGAAGGCGCCAAGCACCTTACCCCAAATACGCATGGTTCAAGACCTCGTGAAATTAATGAGTGCGTCCTTGCAACTGATCGTCCAGCTCGTGCAGCCGCTGGACCGTCCCTATGTCGCGCCACTCGCCGGCCAGCAGGCTGCCGCCCACCCTGCCTTGCGCCATCCACTCCCGCAGCAGGGGCGCCAGCTTGCGTGTCCCCGCCACCAATCCGGCAAAGGCGGTGGGCTCATAGAGTCCGACGCCGCTGAAGGTCAGCGCCGGGGTATCGACCACCTTGCCCGCCTGCAGCGCAAAATCCCCCGCCGGATGCTGCGGTGGGTTGGGCACCAGCCAGAGGTGGGCCAGCTGGTCGCCAAGGGGCTGGCTCACCAGAGTGCGATAGTCCAGGTCGAGCCAGGTATCGCCGTTGATCACCAGAAAAGGATCTCTGCCCAGCAGCGGCAACGCCTGTACGATGCCGCCGGCGGTCTCCAGCGCGCTCTGCTCGGCCGACCAGTGGATGGAGACCCCGAACGCACGGCCATCACCGAGCGCTTCCACCAGCTTGTGGCCAAGCCAGGCGTGGTTGATGACCAAGTCGGTCACGCCGGCTGCCTTGAGTTTTTCGATATGGTGCACGATGAGCGGCTTGCCCCCCACCGCCAGCAGCGGCTTGGGCAGGCTGTCGGTGAGCGGGCGCATCCGCTCGCCGCGCCCGGCGGCCAGGATCATCGCCTTCATGACGTCACTCCGCTGCGGGCCAGCCCGGGCAGCACCACCTGCTCCAGCCACTGGCCGAAGCGGGCCAGCACCGGATAGGCGGCGCCATGGCTGCGGCAGACATCCACCACGTAGCCCAGGGTGCGGGGAATATCCTTGAGGTAGCCGGACTTGCCGTCGCGGTGGTAGAGCCGGGTGAAGATGCCCGCCGCCTTGAGGTGGCGCTGCATGCCGGTGAGGTCAGCGGCGCGACGAAACGCGGCGTAATCGAGCCCATCCAGCAGATTGGCCTGCTGCAGGGTGTCAAAACCGAGTCGCATGCCCTGCTCGATCACCGCGTCCGGCCAGCGCACGTAGCAGTCTTTCAGCAGCGAGACCAGGTCATAGCTGAGCGGCCCGATGACCATGTCCTGGAAGTCGATGACCGCCAGCTCGCTCTCATTCGGCGTCTCGCCGCCACACACCATCAGGTTGCGGCTGTGAAAATCCCGGTGCATCACCCCCTGCGGCTGGGTCAGGTTGTTCTCGGTGAGGCAGGCGAAGGTCTCGGCCAGCAGTTGCTGCTCTTCATCGCTCAGGGTCAGTTGCAGATGGTGACCCAGCAGCCACTCGGGGAAGATGCTGTTCTCCCGCGCCATGAAGGCAGCATCAAAAGGTTCAAGGTCCAGCTCAACCGCGCCGAGACGGGGCAGCAGCGCGATGGCCTTGCCGTACCATGCCAGCACGTTGTCTGCGTTCAGGCAGCCGATAAGCTGGGTGTCCCCCAGATCGGTCACCGCCAGCAGCCCCTGCTCGTAGTCCACCGCCCGCACCTCGGGGGCCAGCAGACCGCCGGCGTGCAGGGCCGAGGCATTGCGGACAAACTCATGATTCTTTTCGGTTTTAGGGTTGGAATCCACCCAGATCAGGCCACCGCCACGGTGGTAGCGGCGAAAACTGGCGTCACCGGAAATGAGGGTCAACTGCAGGCCGGCATCACCGGAAATCCGGCGCGCCCAGTGCAGCAAGAGGGAATCGCGATCGTGCATAAGTCGGGGACCAAATTGGAAAGCAGCACTTGGCTGTTAGCCCTGGCCGCAATAATGCTTTATCATTGCCGGCTAACATAAAGCAATGACATGCAATGTCAACTCGATGAATCCTGTCGTAAAATGCATGTCTTGAATCAGCCGTAGCTACCACGGATTGCGCGAGTCTTTCACATGACAAAACGGACACTGGGATACTCCTATCCCATCGCCCTGACCATCAGCCTTGTTCCTGCCCTGACCCCTGCCATCGTGCAGGCAGCGCCGCTGACGCCGCCTCCCGCCACCGGGATCCTGGACGGGCTCTGCTATGACTATGTCCCCAAGATTGAAAAACTGGCGCCCGGCACTGACGCCAATGCACAGCCCGTGGAGGTGGATGCCGATCGCCTCGAAGCCAAGCAGGGCGGCACCGCCGTCTATCAGGGCGACGTCAAGGTGCGCCAGGGCGTGCGCAAGTTCGATTCCGACTACGCCGAGCTCGATCAGAAGAGCCGGGACGTCATCGCCATCGGCAACATCTATTACAACGACGGCCAGATCACGGTCACCAGCGACAAGACCCTGAAATCCAACCTGGATACCAAGAACTCCGAGCTGGAAGAGGGCAAGTATCAGGTGCATGGCTCGCCTGTGCGCGGCTCCGCCGAC
Source organism: Aeromonas sp. A35_P (assembly GCF_002259925.1). NCBI lineage: Bacteria > Pseudomonadati > Pseudomonadota > Gammaproteobacteria > Aeromonadales > Aeromonadaceae > Aeromonas > Aeromonas sp. A35_P. The sequence goes on from NZ_NEVB01000187.1 coordinate 13,444, forward strand.
CGGGTCACCATGACCAACAACAACCAGAACATCACCCTGGAAGGGGCCCAGTACACCACCTGCCCACCGGGTCAGGAAGTGTGGACCCTGAAGGCGGGCAGCATCGACATCGATCAGACCGAGGTGTTCGGGGAAGCCTGGAGCGCCAGCCTCTGGCTCTACGACTATCCGGTGTTCTACTTCCCGTACATCAACTTCCCCATCAAGGATGAGCGCAAGACGGGTCTGCTCTACCCGGGTTACACCCAGAGCTCCAAGAACGGCATGGACATCACCCAGCCGTTCTACTGGAACATAGCCCCCAACTACGATGCCACCATCACCTCCCGTTTCATGGACAGACGGGGCCTGATGGAGCAGGTGCAGTTCCGCTACATGCCGGATCCGGCCCATGTCGGCAGCCTCTATTTCGAGAACCTGGCCAACGACAAGCAGTACGACGAGACCCCGAGCCTAAACGATTACCTCTCCGATGGTCATCGCTACCTGTTGAATGCCCGTCATACCTCCATGTTCATGGACAACGCCATGCGGGTCTCGGTGGACTACACCAAGGTGCGGGATCAGGATTACAACTACTTCAACGACTTCTCTCCCAAGGTGGGTACCCAGGTCGACAACCAGTTGCAACAATCCCTGATGGCCGGTTACTTCCAGCCCAACTGGAACATCAACACCGAGGTGCGTACCTACCAGATCCTGCTGGCCAGCGCCCAGCAGCCCCACGAACTGATGCCGCGCATCAACCACAACTACTACCAGCAAGGCAGCTGGTACGATCTGGCCTGGAACACCGAGATCACCAAGTTCGGCTACAACAATGCCCAGGCCATCGAGCAGAACAAGGGCGGCGCCTACACCGGCACCCGGGTCTACACGGCCCCGACCCTGACCATGCCGCTCATTGACGAGGCGGGCTACTACCTCGACAGCCAGTACAAGCTGATGTACACCCGTTACGATCAGGAAGTACCGGACAACATGAGCCAGACCTTTGTCAGCCGCTTTACCCCTGAAGGCAGCAACGGAGTCACACTGGACGAAGGGATCATCACCCGCACCCTGCCCTCCTTCCGTCTCAAGGGTGGCATGACCTTCGAACGCAACCAGAACTGGTTCGGCGGCGATGCCAACCAGACCCTGGAGCCGGAGTTCCAGTACCTCTATGTGCCCTACAAAAACCAGGACAACATAGGTGTCTATGACTCCACCACCATGCGTCAGGACTACTACAGCCTGTTCAGCGACCGCCGCTACGCCGGTCTGGATCGCATCAGCGACTCCAACCGCCTGTCGGTCGGTGTCACCAGCCGGGTATATGATGAGGCCGGCGATGAACGAATTCGGCTGGCCGTTGCCCAAGCTTTCGATTTTGTTGCTCCCAGGGTCAAGCTCTATCCTCGAGACTCCCTGACCACCAACACCCGCTCGCCGCTCTCCTTCGAGGGGGATGCCAAGATCAACGAGCAGTGGTTTGCCCATGCCGGCGCGCAATATGATATGGACCAGAGCCGCTTCAGCTCCGCCAACAGCGCCGTCGAGTATCGCCATGAGAAGCTGATCAGTCAGCTGAACCACCGTTTCGTGCGCGATGCCAACCTTGTGCCAAACACCAATAACGAGGTCACCGATCTCAACCAGATCGGCCTGCTGTTGACCACCCCGCTCAACGATCAGTGGCACCTGTACGGGGGTTACTATCAGGAGCTGAATCAGAGCGTGAAGTCTGATCGCAAGGTGGGTCTGAAGTACGACTCCTGCTGCTGGAGCATCAACTTCAACCTGGAGTGGGTCAATACGCCCAACAACGTGAACAATACGTCCACAGCCGAGCGCAGTTTCGGTATTCAGTTTGAAATGAAAGGATTGGGTAGCGTGGGTACCGGCTCCAAGGGCACCTCCCTGGATACCGAAGCACTGCCTTACATTCGTCCGTTTAACCTGCGAGACCAATAAGCGGTCTGGCAAACGCCTTGAGAGATGGATATGAAGAAGACGTTGATTTCCCTGCTGACTGCAGGCCTGTTCGGAGCCATGAGCCAGGGAGCCTTCGCCGCCCCCGAGCTGATGGACAAGGTGCTTGCCGTGGTCAACAAGGACGTAGTGCTGGCCAGCCAGCAGGAGGCCCTGGTTCAGAAGGTCAAGATCTCCGCTCAGGAAAACGGCCAGTCCCTGCCCGATGACGCCACCCTGCGCAAACAGGCACTGGATCGCCTGATCCAGGAGAGCCTGCAGTTGCAACTGGCCGAGCGCCAGGGCCTCAAGATCAGCGATACCCAGCTGGAGCAAGCGATCCAGAGCATCGCCGCCGACAACAAGATGACCCTGGATCAGCTGCGTGCCCAGCTCGATCGCGAGGGGCTGACCTATGCCCAGTATCGGGAAGAGGTGCGCCGCGAGATCCTGATGAACGAGGTGCGCCGCAACCAGGTGCGCCGCCGCATCAACATCTCCGAGCAGGAGGTGAAGCAGGTGGTGGATATCCTGGCCAAGCAGGGTCAGCAACAACAGTACCATGTCGGCCACATCCAGGTTGCCCTGCCGGACAACCCGAGCGCCGAGCAGCTCAACGCCGCCAAGAGCAAGATTGAACGCATCCTGGCCGCCCTCAAGCAGGGCGCCGACTTCCGCAAGATGGCCATTGCCGAGAGCAGCGGACCCAAGGCGCTGGAAGGGGGTGACTGGGGCTGGATGAGCCCGCAAGAGATGCCGACTCTGATGGCCGAGGCCGTGCAAGGCGCCAAGAAGGGCGACATCGTCGGCCCGCTGCGCTCCGGTGCCGGTCTGCACATCATCAAGGTGTTCGACAGCAAGGGCCAGCAGCAGGTGGTGCAGACCGAAGTGCGCGCCCGCCACATCCTGATCAAGCCCTCCATCATCCTGAGCGAAGAGAAAGCCAAGGGGATGCTGGACGGCATCCTGCACGACATCAAGAGTGGCAAGGCGAGCTTCGCCAGCCTGGCGGAGAAGTACTCCGAGGATCCGGGTTCCGCGGTGCAGGGTGGCGAACTGGGCTGGTCCGATCCCAACGTCTACGTGCCTGAGTTCCGCGACATGGTCAACCGCCTGCAACCGGGCCAGATCAGCGAACCCTTCCGCACTACCCACGGCTGGCACATCGTCCAGCTGGAAGAGCGCCGCAGCCAGGATGCCACCACCAAGGCCCAGGAGCAGCGCGCCTATCAGCTGATCTACAACCGCCGCTTCACCGAAGAGTCCCAGGCCTGGCTGGACGAGCTGCGTGACGAGGCCTGCATCCAGATCGAAGGCGCCGGCAGCTGATGACCTGTCGTCGCCTCGCCATTACCCCGGGTGAACCGGCCGGGATCGGCCCGGATCTGGTGCTGCAGATTGCCCAGCAGGGTTGGCCACACCAGCTGGTGGTGATCGCCGATCCGGCGCTGCTGCGCGAACGGGCCGCCCTGCTGGGGCTGCCCGTCGAGCTTGAGCCCTATGATGCCGGTCAGCCGGCACAACCGCAGCGGGCGGGCACCCTCACCGTCTGTCCGGTTCCCCTCGGCGCCGCCGTGATACCGGGCAAGCTGGACGAGGGCAATGGCGCCTACGTGCTGGCCACCCTGCAACGCGCCTGCGACGGCAACATGAGCGGCGAATTTGCCGCCGTGGTGACCGGGCCGGTGCACAAGGGGATCATCAACCAGGCTGGCGTCTCATTCAGCGGTCACACCGAGTTCTTCGCCCAGCAATCCAACACCGCCGACGTGGTGATGCTGCTGGCGACTGAAGGGCTGCGGGTCGCGCTGGCGACCACCCACATTCCGCTGGCCTATGTGGCGATGGCCATCACCGAGGATCGCCTCGGCAAGGTGATCCGCATCCTGGATGCGGATCTCAAAGCCAAGTTCGGCATCGCCAAGCCCCGCATTTACGTCTGCGGCCTCAATCCCCACGCCGGGGAAGGCGGCCATCTCGGCCGTGAAGAGATTGACGTGATCGAACCCGCCCTGGCCGGCCTGCGCCAGGAGGGGATCGATCTGGTCGGCCCGCTGCCGGCCGATACCCTGTTCCAGGAGAAATACCTCAAGGATGCGGATGCGGTACTCGCCATGTACCACGACCAGGGGCTGCCCGTGCTCAAATACAAGGGCTTCGGCAGTTCGGTCAATATCACCTTTGGACTCCCTTTCATCCGCACTTCGGTGGATCACGGCACCGCACTGGATCTGGCAGGCAAGGGCCTGGCCGACTCCGGCAGCCTGATCACCGCGATCAACCACGCCATCAAGATGGTAGAGAAAAAAAGATATGAGCAGTAAGGTGCACATGGGCCACACGGCCCGTAAGCGTTTCGGTCAGAACTTCTTGCACGATCGCTACGTGATCGATCAGATCGTGGCCGCCATCAATCCACAACCGGGTCAGAACCTAGTGGAGATAGGCCCGGGTCTGGCCGCGCTGACCGAGCCGGTCGCCGCCCAGATGGACAAGATGACCGTGGTCGAGCTGGACCGGGATCTGGCGGCCCGCCTGCGCGAGCACCCGACTCTGAAGGACAAGCTCACCGTCATCGAAGCGGATGCCATGCGGTTTGACTTCAGCACCCTGATGGGGGAAGGCAAGGGGCCGCTGCGCATCTTCGGCAACCTGCCCTACAACATCTCCACCCCGCTTATCTTCCACCTGTGCGAGTTCGCCGATCGGGTAGAAGACATGCACTTCATGCTGCAAAAGGAAGTGGTACTGCGTCTGGCCGCCGGCCCGGGCAGCAAGGCCTATGGCCGGCTGAGCGTGATGACCCAGTACTACTGCCAGGTAGTACCTGTGCTGGAAGTGGGCCCTGGCGCCTTCAAGCCGGCGCCCAAGGTGGATTCTGCCGTGGTCCGTCTGATCCCGCACAAGAACCCCACCATAGTCGCGAAAGACATTCGTTGCCTGAACCGGGTCTGCACCGAGGGCTTCGGCCAGCGTCGCAAGACCATTCGCAACAGCTTCTCCAACTTCATCACGGACGCCCAGCTGACCGAACTTGGCATCGATGGCAACCTGCGCCCGGAGAACCTCTCCCTCGAGCAGTTCGTCATGATCGCCAACTGGCTGGCGGATCAGCCAAAGGCCTGATCCCGTGGCAACCCCGCACATCCTGGTCCGCCCATACCCCTCGTATGTGGCGGACAGCAAAGACCCTTACCAGTTCCACTATCTCATCGAGATCGAGAACCTGGGGCCCGGCCCGGCGCAACTGCTGCGCCGGCGCTGGCTCATCACAGATGCCAATGGCAAGATGCTGGAGGTCGAAGGCCCCGGCGTGGTCGGCGAGCAGCCGGTCATCGCCCCCGGCGAGACCTTCCGCTATCAGAGCGGCGTGCCGCTGGCCACCCCGCTTGGCGTGATGGAAGGGAGTTATACCCTGCAAGACGAGTCGGGGCAGCAATTCGAGGTGCCCATCGCACCCTTTACGTTGGCCGTCCCCCACATTATCAACTGAGGTTTCATGGCGAACTGTTTTGTTGGCGATATCCAGGGCTGTTACGACGACTTGCGCCGTCTGCTGGATCTGGCCGAGTTCGATCCCGCTAACGACGTACTCTGGCTGTGCGGCGATCTGGTCGCCCGCGGCCCGGACTCCCTCAACACCCTGCGCTTCGTCAAAGGGCTGGGCAAGCGTGCCGTCACCGTGCTCGGCAACCACGATCTGCACCTGCTGGCGGTCGCCGACGGGGTAGCCCCGCTCAAGAAGAAAGACAGGCTGCAGGAGCTGATGGACGCCCCGGATCGGGACGAGCTGCTGGAGTGGCTGCGCCACCGCCCGCTGCTGGCGGAGCACCCCGACCTGCCCATCATGATGGTGCATGCCGGCATCTCCCCGGCGTGGGACGCCCGCACCGCCCGCAACTGTGCCCGCGAGGTGGAGAGCCTGCTGCGCGGTGATCAGTACCAGTGGCTGCTGCACAACATGTATGGCGATCAGCCTGATGGCTGGCAGGACGATCTGGTCGGGATCGAGCGCTACCGCTACATCATCAACACCTTCACCCGGATGCGCTTCTGCTATTTCGACGGCCGGCTCGACTTCAAATGCAAGAAGGGCCCCACCGAGTCGACCCCGGGCCTGCGCCCCTGGTTCGAGCAGCGCGAGCACCATGTGGACGACCCCATCCTGGTGTTCGGCCACTGGGCGGCCCTGATGGGCAACACCGGCAAGCAGGATATCAAGGCACTCGACACCGGCTGCGTCTGGGGCAACAGCCTCACCCTGTGGCGCTACGAAGATGATGCCCTGATCGCGACTCCCTGCCCTACCTACGCCAAGTAATGGTGAGGCGAGCGTCTGGACAATCAGAGCCTCACCCTGTGGCGCTATGAAGATGATGCCCTGATCGCGACCCCCTGCCCCACCTACGCCAAGTAATGGTGAGGGAGGCGTCTGGACAATCAGAGCCTCACCCTGTGGCGTTACGAAGATGACGCCCTGATCGCGCCCCCCTGCCCTACCTACGCCAAGTGACGATAAGCGGCTGAACCTGAGCAACCCTGTGGTGCCATGAAGATGATGCCCTGATCGCCACTCACAGTCCCTCCAGCGCCAAGTAGGCTGCAGACAATAAAACAAAACGGGCCCGGTATTGCCGGGCCCGTTTTTTATGGTGCACAGCTCATCCTAGAGCTTGCGTCCCAACCGCTTCTCGATCTGTTGTCGCTCCCACTCGGGGCCGAACAGCTTGAAGGGCTGGAACAGGTTGATGGCATGGGAGATCAGCCCCAGCCCCCAGCCCAGTGCCGGCCACCAGGCCCAGATATAGCCCGGGTTGCTCAGGTAGTTGATGACAAACAGCCCGCATATTACCAGCAGGTAGCTGGCGATGTGGTAATAGAAGCCCTTGAGCCCCTCCACATAGCGCATGGCGGCCTGCTCCTCTACCGATACCCGGATCTGATCCCGTTCCATCGTATCACTCCCTCTCATCTCATGCTCCTGTTGGCTTGTACCGTCAAGTTGCACCACCTCGAGCTCAAAGACGGCGGCCAACTGCTCCTGTGACCAGCCCCGCTGCAATCTCAACTTTCTGACGATCATCTCGAACTCCTTGTGGTTGATTGACGGGGCCAGCATAGGGGCCGGAGGGTGGCATGCGACACGACAGCAGCCTGACACCAACCTGACTTTCCTTGTGATTCAGTGCATTAGATAAAATAGAGAGGGCAGAAACCCCATCCTTCCTCCCCACAACGCCCCCCTCTCGATGACCTGACAGCAGGGCGACAGAGGCGCTTCTAGCAAGATAGCGCCCTGCTCTTCGGGGAGTCGAGCTTATAGCGCCTGCATCAGCTCGGCGGCAATTTCAAAGGAGCGCAGCCGCGCCTGATGATCGACGATGGGACCGTTGAACATCAGCTCGTCGGCCCGGGTTTCCGCCAGCAGCGCCTTGAGTCCGTGGCGTACCTGATCCGGATCCCCCACCAGAGAACGAGCAAGCGTCTGCTCCATCGCCACCAGCTCGCGCTCGGACCACTCCTCGCTCAGTTCGACGACGGGCGCCGGCAACTTGCCCGCGTTGCCGCGATGCAGGCGCAGGAACTGCTGCTGCAGGGTAGTGAACTGGAAGCGCGCCTCCCGCTCGCTGTCGGCGGCGATCATGTTGATGCAGACCACCGCATGGGGCTTGGGCCAGCGGGCGGAGGGGCGATACTGGGCGCGGTAAATTTCCAGCGCCTGCAGCAGCATGGCGGGGGCGAAGTGGGAGGCAAAGCCGAACGGCAGCCCCATGGCCGCCGCCAGCTGGGCGCTGTAGAGGCTGGAGCCCAGCAGCCAGATGGGCAGATGCAGTCCCTGGCCCGGCACCGCCTGCACCGCCCCCACCTCGTCGCCAAAGTAGTCCATCAGCTCGCGCACATCGGCCGGGAAGTCATCCACCTCGCCGCTGCGCTGGCGTCTGAGCGCCCGCATGGTGCGCTGATCGGTGCCCGGCGCGCGGCCAAGGCCGAGATCGATGCGATCCGGATAGAGTGACGCCAGGGTGCCGAACTGCTCGGCAATGACCAGCGGCGAGTGGTTCGGCAGCATGATGCCGCCCGCGCCGATACGCAGGGTATTGGTGCCGCCGGCCAGGTGGCCGATCAGCACAGAGGTGGCGGCACTGGCGATGCCCGGCATGTTGTGGTGCTCGGCCAGCCAGTAGCGGTTATAACCCCAGCGCTCTGCATGACGGGCCAGATCCAGCGAGCGGCGAAACGATTCGGCCGGCTGGGAGCCTTCGGCCACGGGCACCAGATCGAGCACGGAATAGGGGATGGCAGACATGGGTCACTCCATTGATTCACAGACCAGTAACAAGGGGGGCAATGTAGCACGGGATACCTGAATGAATCACCTGATCGGCCGGCAAAATCGACGGAGACGGGTTCCGGGAGCGCCATCAGGGGTAGTTTCTCTCTGTCACATCCCGATCTCTCTGAATGGGTTATTGTGTTTATTGTCATCCTGCAGGCACACTGCAGGTTGATCGTCTCTGCAATCGCCCGTGTGACAAGGATGTGTCCATGACAACTGCCAGGCCAGGTCGTAAACCCTTCTATGTGCATATCGCCACCCTCTTCATCCTGCTGTTTACCCTGCTCGGCAGCGCCCTCATCGCCTTGCAGTTCCAGCAAGGGGCCCGCCAAGGGCTGGAGCACGAGCGACAGAACTTTCTGCAGTATCGCCAGCAGCTGGCCCTCGCCCTGCAATTGAACGAACGGCCGGCCCGCATGTCGCTCAGCCTGCTGCGCAGTGGCCAGCTGGCCGCCATGACCACCCAGGCCGATCGCCTGGGCTACCTGCCGCAACTGGCGGAGGTGCTGGCCAACAGCCCCAGCTATGAGGCCGTCTATGCCGGCTACGAAGATGGCGACTTTTTTCTGGTGCGCAAGCTGACCGAGCGGGCCAGGACCCAGCTGGGTGGCGTACCGGCCGCCAGTACCCTGCTGGTGCAGAGCCTCAGCCAGGGCAAGGGGGAGTTTCTCTATTTCGATCAGCGGTTGACCCTGCTCGAACGTCGTCCCATGCCGAACTACCGCTACGATCCCCGCAGCCGCGACTGGTACAAGCAGGCGCGCTGGCGGGCGGGGATCGCCACCACCAGCCCCTACCTCTTCTTCACCACCAAGGAGCCCGGCATGACCCTGGCGGTGGAGAGTGACGACCGGCGCGCCGTGATCGGACTCGACACCAGCGTCGAGGGACTGTCGGCCCTGATCGGCAAGCTGCAGCTGCCCGCCCAGAGCCAGGTGATCCTGTTCGACGAGTACGCCACCCTGCTGGCCGCCGACCCCAGGCACCTGCCCAGCTTCGAGCAGCTGAGCCAGTTGCCCATGCTGGCGACCCTGCCCCATCCAGCCCTGGCGAGCCTGCAGCAACGGATCACCAGCCGACCAGATCTGCTGAGCGACCCCGCCGAACTCAACCTGACCGCCGCCGATGGCAGCGACTGGCTGATCAACCTCTCCCCTCTCGGGGCCGACTCCCCCATCCATATCGCCCTGCTGGTATCGGCCGACCTGCTCTATCAGCAAGCTCGGGACGCTGCCCTGGTCAACCTGGGCTGGGCACTGGTAGGTCTGCTGCTGTTGCTGCCGGTGATCTGGCTGGTCTCGCGACGTACCGCCACCCCGCTGCTGGCGCTCACCCAGGAGGCGGAGCGGATCCAGCACTTCGATTTTGGCGAGAGCCGGGTCCCCGAGTCTGCCATCCGCGAGATTGACGACCTGGCCCGTACCATGTCCGGCATGCGGCTGACCCTCGGCAATTTCATGAACATGGGGCGGGCACTGGCGGCCGAACACCGCTTCGACTCCCTGCTCAGCCGCATCCTGCACGAAACCATCGCCGCGGTGCAGGCCGAAGGGGGTTGCCTCTACCTGGCTCAGGAGCAGGGGATGGTGGCTGTACAGGCGCTATGGCGCAAAGCGCCGCTGCCGGCCGGGCAGATCCGCTGGCAACAGGCCCTGTTTGGCGAGCTGGTGCGGGGCGAGCGGCTCAGCCTCGCCATCGACCAGCAGGGCTGGCAGCAGCATCTGGCCGACTGGGGCCCCTTCCCCGGCCCCTGCCAGCTGGTGGCCGAGCCCCTGCGCAACCACCGCCAGGAGCTGATCGGCTGCCTGCTGCTGATCCTGCCAGACTGCCCTGCCCGCGAGCTGGCCTCGCGCATCAGTCTGATCGAGGCGCTGGCGGGCACCTCGGCCTCGGCCATCGAGAATCAGCGCCTGCTGGAGGAGCAGAAACAGCTGCTGGAATCCTTCATCGAGCTGATGGCCGGCGCGATCGACGCCAAGAGTCCTTATACCGGCGGCCACTGCCAGCGGGTGCCGGAGCTGACCCGGATGCTGACCAAAGCCGCCTGCGCCCAGCAGCAGGGACCGTTCGCCGAGTTTCGACTCAACGAGGAGGAGTGGGAGGCCATCCATATCGCCAGCTGGCTGCACGACTGCGGCAAGGTGACCACCCCCGAGTTCGTGGTGGACAAGGCCACCAAGCTGGAGACCCTTTACGATAGGATCCACGAGATCCGTACCCGCTTCGAGGTGCTCAAGCGCGACGGCTACATCGAGGCGCTGGCAGCCCGCCTGCCGGCGGCGGAGCGAGAGGCGGCCAGGGCGGCGGTGGCGCCGCTTTGGAGCACCCTGGACGAGGAGTTCGCCTTCGTTGCCGAGTGCAACCTGGGCGGCGAATGGATGGCGCCGGAGAAGCTGACCAGGCTGGATGCCATCGCCAGCCGCACCTGGCTGCGCACCCTGGACGATCGGCTCGGCATCAGCCGGGAGGAGCTCAAGCTGCGCCAGGGGGAGCCGGCCGCACCGCTGCCCTGCATCGAACCCCTGCTGGCGGACAAGGCCGCCCACCTCATCCCCCGCCCCGTCCACGACCAGCTGGACGAGCGCAACCCCTGGGGCTTCAAAGTGCGGGTGCCCACCCATCTCTACAACCGCGGCGAGCGCTACAACCTCGCCATCGGTCGCGGTACCCTCACCGAGGAGGAGCGCTACAAGATCAACGAGCACATCATCCAGACCATCCGCATGCTGGAGCGCCTCCCCTTCCCCCGCCATCTGCGCAGCGTGCCCGAGATTGCCGGCGGCCACCACGAGCGGATGGACGGCAAGGGCTACCCGCGCCAGCTGCTGGGCAGCCAGATGAGCATCCCCGCCCGCATCATGGCCATCGCCGACATCTTCGAGGCGCTGACCGCCAGCGATCGCCCCTACAAATCGGGCAAGACGGTCTCCCAGTCGCTGGCCATCATGCAGAGCATGGTGCGCGAGCAGCACATCGATCCCGCCCTGTTTGCCCTGTTTGTCAGCAGCGGCATCTGGCGCGACTACGCCGGGAGATTCCTCGCCCCCGAGCAGCTGGATCAGGTGGATGAAAGCGCCCTGCTGGCCGGGCTGGCCTAGGGCCGGGTCATATTTTCTTACATTTGCGGGCTGGCCTGAACGCCCCCGGCTGGTTATAACGGTGCCCCTATAGCGAAGGGGGAGCAATAGACTCCCCCTCACTCTTTGTCACACCACACTGTTCAGGTTATCTATGTCAAAACATCTCATCATGCTGGGCGCGCTGACGCTCTCTGGCTGCTCCCTGCTGGCGCCTCCCGCCCCCACCGTCACCCCGGTACACCTGGCCGATGCCAGCCAGCGCGGCTTCTACATCGAGTGCAGCAGCATGGCAGCCTGCTTCCAGCAGGCCAACCAGACCTGCCCGCAAGGCTACAAGGAGACGGACCGCCGTCAGCAGACCCTCTACAGCACCCAGTACACGGCGGGCAGCTATGACGACGAGAAAAAGGTCTACAAGGCAGGCAAACCCTATCGCATGGCCAACACTGTGCACTCCCTGACCATCCAGTGTCCGGTCGATATGGGCATCACGCCACGCTGATCCGCGCTTTGCAGCCGGCACGAGGCAGATGGCCCCGGCCGGCCGCTACCCACCCTTTTCTTGTTTCATCGAGCACCACTCTCTTATGTCACCCCGAATTTTCCTGCTGGGCAGCCTCTTGCTGTCCGGCTGCGCCCTGCTGCCGGCGCCCGCCACCGTCACCGAACTCGCCTCCGCCAATCCCGCACTGCAACGCTTCCAGATCGAGTGCGCCGCACTGGAAGAGTGCCAGCAGCAGGCGGCGCTGAGCTGCCCGCACGGCTATCAGGAAACCGATCGCCACCAGCGCACCTTCACCACCCATCAGATAAGCATGGGGATCGCCGACCCGGTGACGGGATTTCGCCCGAGTTTCCCCCAGAGCAGCACCTTCACCACCCATACCCTGCTGGTACAGTGCCTCCGCACACCGGCACTGCCCCACCCGTTGGGACAATAACGATAAAGGGCCCGCAGGCCCTTTTGTTCGTGTCACCGGCGCTCAGCGCATCGCCTCGGCGTGCTGGCGGGCCAGCTCGTCGCTCATCAGTTCCCGCATCCTGAATTTTTGCAGCTTGCCGGTTACCGTCATGGGGTACTCCTCCACGAAACGGATGTATCTGGGCACCTTGAAGTAGGCGATGCGATCCGACAGGAACTGCTTCAGCTCCTCCTCGCTGGCCTCCTGGCGGGGCCTGAGCTTGACCCAGGCACACACCTCCTCGCCATAGCGCTCGCTGTCGACCCCGAACACGGCTGCATCCTGCACCGCCGGATGATCATAGAGCCGCTCCTCGATCTCGCGCGGGTAGATGTTCTCGCCACCGCGAATGATCAGCTCCTTGCTGCGTCCGACGATCCGCACATAGCCCTCTTCATCCATGATGCCGATGTCCCCCGAGTGCAGCCACCCTTCCTCATCTATGGTATCCGCCGTCTTGACCGGATCCTGCCAGTACCCCTGCATCACTCCGTTGCTGCGACAGCAGATCTCGCCCCGCTCGCCGATGGCCACTATCTCTCCGCTGGGGTCGACCAGCTTGATCTCGGTGTGACCGATGGCGCGGCCGACCGTGGTGACCCGCTTCTCCAGCGGCGCATCGATGGCGGTCATGTGATTGATGGGGCTGCACTCGGTCTGGCCGTAGGCGATGGTCACCTCGGTCATGTGCATCAGGGTCTGCACCTTGCGCATCAAGGGCTCGGGGCAGATGGCACCGGCCATGATGCCGGTGCGCAGGGAGGAGAGATCGAACTGGTCAAACTCCGCCAGCTCCAGCTCGGCGATGAACATGGTCGGCACCCCGTGCAGGGCGGTGCAGCGCTCTTCGCTCACCATCCGCAGGGTGGCCGCCGGATCGAAGGCTTCGGCCGGAAACAGGGCACAGGCCCCCACACTGATGCAGACCAGATTGCCGAGCACCATGCCAAAACAGTGGTAGAGCGGCACCGGGATGCAGAGCCGATCCAGCTCGCTGAACGCCATGCCTTGCGCCACCTGGCGGCCGTTGTTGAGGATGTTGCTGTGACTGAGGGTAGCCCCCTTGGGGTTGCCCGTGGTGCCCGAAGTGAACTGGATGTTGATGGCGTCATCGGGTTTGAGAGTGGCGGCCACCCGGGCCAGCCAGGCCGGATCCTGCCGGTCGCCCAGTGCCAGCACCTCGGGGAAGTTGAGCATGCCGGCGCTTTGCTGCTCCCCGAGCCGGATCACCATCTCCAGGCTCGGCAGCCGGGATGATGTCAGGCGGCCTGGCGGACAGCTCGCCAGCTCGGGGGCCAGCTCCCCCAGCATGGCAAGGTAGTCGCAGCCCTTGAACGCGCTGGCGCAGATCAGGGCCCGACAGCCCACGTTGTTGATGGCAAAGGCGAGCTCGTAGCTGCGGTAGGCGGGGTTGATGCAGACCATGATGGCCCCGATGCGGGCCGTGGCGAATTGCACCAGACACCACTCGATGTTGTTGGGCGACCAGATGCCGACCCGATCCCCTGGCCGGATCCCGAGCGCCAGCAGGCCCAGCGCCAGCCGGTCTATCTGGGTCAGGTATTCCCGGTAGTTCCAGCGGATCTGCTGGTGGCGCACCACCACGGCGGGCCGCTCGGGGAAACGTTCCGCCACCTCTTGCAGGTAGGCGCCTATGGTCTGGTGAAGCAGCGGCTGATCGCAAGGACCGGCCCGGTAGCTGAGCAGTGAGGTCATGGGGTGACTCCTGGCCACATAGGTTGGAATTGCCTACTGCTCGGCTGGCGTGTTTTTTCAGCTTGTTACATTAATGTAAAATTAGGCCTCGTAAAAGACTCACTTTGGTCTAATAGCGACCATAAAAAAACGGCCAACCGAAGTTGACCGTTTACAGACGCGGGGCAGATCAGAACAGCAGGTGCGCCACCCCGGCGATGACCGGCAGGGTGATCAGGGTGCGCAGCAGGAAGATCACGAACAGCTCCCACAGCTTGACCGGGATCTTGCTGCCCAGCAGCAGGGCACCCACTTCCGACATGTAGATGAGCTGGGTGACCGACATGGCGGCGATCACGAAGCGGGTCATCTCGCTCTCGATGGTGGAGGCCAGCACCGCCGGGATGAACATGTCGGCGAAGCCCACCATGATGGTCTTGGAAGCGGCTTCCGCCTCCGGCAGTTGCAGCAGCTCCAGCAAGGGGACGAAGGGGGCTCCCAGCCAGTTGAAGATGGGGGTGTGCTCGGCCAGCATCAGGGCACAGGTACCCACCGCCATCACCACCGGCAGCACGCCAAACACCATGTCCAGGGCATTCTTCACCCCTTCCCGTGCCACGGCGCCGAGATCCGTCATGCTGTCGGCCTTGGTCAGAGCCCGCTCATAGCCATAGCTCAGCACGCTGTGCTGATGGGGGATCGCCTCCTGCTTGCGGCACAGGGGAGTACCGTCGCTGTAGACATCCTTCTTCCAGGAGAGCGGCGGCAGGCGCGGCACCACGATGGCGGCCACCACTCCTGCCAGGCAGACGGTCAGGTAGAAGGGCACGAACATGTGCTCCAGCTTCACCTGGGAGATCACCACCAGGCAGAAGGTGATGGAGACGGCAGAGAAGGTGGTGCCGATGACGGCGGCTTCCCGCTGGGTATAGAACTTGCCTTCGTACTGTTTGCTGGTGAGCAGGATGCCGACGCTGCCATCGCCAAGCCAGGAGGCGAAGCAGTCCACCGCGGAGCGGCCCGGCAGGCGGAACACCGGGCGCATGATGCGGGTCATCATGGTGCCGACGAACTCCAGCAGACCGAAATCGAGCAGCAGTGGCAGCAGCAGGCCGGCGAAGATGAAGACGGAAAACAGCACCGGCAGCAGATCGTGCAGCACCAGGCCACCGGTTGCCCCGGAACGCAGCACCTCGGGACCGGCCTCGAAGAAGGTCAGCAGCACGAAGATGCCGCCCAGTACCCGTACGCAGGCCCAGAAGGGGGAGACGTTGAACAGGCTGTTGAGGAAGGGACGCTTCACCAGGATCGCCGGCTTGAACAACCAGGCGATCAGGGTCATCAACATGGTGGTGGTGATGATGGCGCTGACCATGGCCACCAGATAGTCGGCAAACACCCTCTGTACCAGCTTTGCCAGTACGGCTACCGGGATGGTGACGTTGCCGTCATAGAGAACGGGGGTCATGAACAGCAGGATCCCGATGAGTGACGGGACCAGGAACATCAGCACGTTGCGACGGGTATTGAGCGCAGGTGCTTGCAGAGTCTTTTCCAGCATGGTTTACAGCCTTAATGTTACTTTTCCTTAGCCAGGCGAACCTGCATACCCATGCTCTCACCCGACAAAACGGGCGCAAGAATACTCCAAAAAAATGCACAAACAAGCTTTTAATGGATTATTTCAAGCATAAATATTTTTACAGGTAAACCTTCCATAAGAATGTACCCAAACAGATGCGCATATCAATTCATTACAAATGGTTAGCACATTGTTTCGTTAAGGTTACATTCAGGAGCGCAGTATAATCAGTTGCGGTTGGCAGGCAATAAGTGACATGAGAAATATATCTATATGGTGATCCAGTCGATCCCCATAAAAAAACCGGAGCCTGGCAAGGCTCCGGTTTTTCAGCGGCGGGTGGCGGCACTGCGCTCACCCGCAGGATGGGGGTCAGTCACGCACGTAGATGACTTCCACGCCATCATCGTCTTCGTCGTCCCAGTCATCGTCGTCCAGCGACTCGTCAAACGCCTTGGAGGCAGCCAGCGCATCCGCTTCGGCCTTGGCCAGCTGGTTCTTGTGGTAGTCGTCCCACTTGAACTCCACCTTCTCGATGGCTTCCTTGGCATCTTCCGCCAGCTGACGGGGCATGGTATCCAGCAGATCCAGGATGTCGTAGCAGACCTTCTTGGTCCCTTCCTTGCTGATGGCGGTGATGGCGTAAACCGGCCCTTCGTGGTTCAGGGCTGCCTTCACGCGCTCCATCACTTCACCTGCCTCTTCTTCCAGGATCAGGTCCATCTTGTTGAACACCAGCCAGCGCGGCTTGCTCGCGAGCTCGGGGCTGTACTTCTCCAGCTCGCGGACGATGGTCACGGCATTTTCGGCCGGATCGGAGCCATCCACCGGGCAGATATCCACCAGATGGATCAGCACGCGGCAGCGCTCGAGGTGTTTGAGGAAGCGAATACCGAGGCCGGCGCCTTCGGCAGCACCCTCGATCAGACCCGGAATGTCGGCAATGACGAAGGAGCGGGAGTTCTCGCCACGCACCACGCCCAGGTTTGGCACCAGGGTGGTGAAGGGGTAGTCGGCCACTTTCGGACGGGCCGCAGAGACGGCACGGATAAAGGTGGACTTGCCGGCGTTGGGCAGGCCCAGCATGCCGACGTCGGCCAGCAGCAGCAGCTCCAGCTTCAGGGTGCGCACTTCACCCGGGGTACCGTTGCTCTTCTGGCGCGGCGCACGGTTGACCGAGCTCTTGAAGC
This sequence comes from Aeromonas sp. A35_P, assembly GCF_002259925.1. Classification (NCBI taxonomy): domain Bacteria; kingdom Pseudomonadati; phylum Pseudomonadota; class Gammaproteobacteria; order Aeromonadales; family Aeromonadaceae; genus Aeromonas; species Aeromonas sp. A35_P. Next base: position 30,243 of record NZ_NEVB01000187.1, read on the forward strand.
GGGTGTTGCCAAGACCGTGGAAACCGCCCTTGGCGACCAGCAGCTTCTGCTCGTGGTGGGTCAGATCCCCCAGCAGTTCGCCGGTGTCTTCATCGGTCGCACGGGTACCGACCGGCACGCGCAGGATCTTGTCCTTGCCGCGACGACCGGTACAGTTGGCGCTCTGGCCATTCTCGCCACGCTCGGCGGCGTGGAAACGCTCGAAACGGTAGTCGATCAGGGTGTTCAGGTTTTCATCGGCAACCAGATACACGTCGCCACCGTCACCGCCGTCACCGCCGTCCGGGCCACCGTTCGGAATGTACTTCTCCCGGCGAAAGCTCACACAACCGTTACCACCGTCACCGGCATCGACTCGAATCTGGACTTCATCAACAAACTTCATAGGTAACCGTCACCTTAATTCGAAAAACCGATACGCCATTATAGTGGTACAGACCCCTGCGGGCGATACGCATCTTGCCAGTCGCCCCTTCAGAGCCAGGGTCGGCTGCGTGCCGTTTTTTCGTCAACTACATCAGAAAAACAAAAGCCCCGCCTGTTGGCGGGGCTTCGGATCCTTGCGGTCCGTAATTACTCAGCAACGATGCTTACGTACTTACGGTTCAGCGGACCTTTGACTTCGAACTGCACCTTGCCGTTCGCGGTAGCGAACAGGGTGTGGTCCTTGCCCAGACCAACGTTCTCACCAGCGTGGAACTTGGTGCCGCGCTGACGAACGATGATGCTGCCAGCCAGAACTGTTTCGCCGCCGAAACGCTTCACGCCCAAGCGTTTAGCTTCTGAATCGCGGCCGTTGCGGGATGAACCGCCAGCTTTTTTGTGTGCCATCTATCGTACTCCTCTAATTAAGCGCTGATGCCAGTGATTTTGACTTCAGTGAACCACTGACGGTGGCCCGCTTGCTTACGGTGGTGCTTACGACGACGGAACTTGACGATAGTCACTTTCTCGCCACGGCCGTGAGCCACAACTTCAGCTACAACCTTGCCACCTTCAACGAAAGGAGCACCTACTTTAAAAGTGTCGCCTGCAGCAACCATCAGTACTTCGTTGAAGTCGATGGTAGCGCCAGTCTCAACGTTCAGCTTTTCCAGACGAACGATTTGACCTTCGGCCACACGGTGTTGTTTTCCGCCGCTTTGGAATACCGCGTACATTTGATTAACTCCGTAAAGGCGTGTCTTTTGCTCAAGGCCAGACACGCGCAAAAACCTATAACAATGGGCGGGCATTCTACGCAAATCGATTTGCTCAGGCAAGGCCAATTTAGCAAAAAGTTTATTTTGTGCGCATATCTGCCGCCGTGAATAAACGCTTAACTGTAACCCATTGTGAAATCGTGTAGAATCCCCGCCATTGCTAAAATCGCAGTCATCACTGCCGTCACGTTACGAGACTTATGGACCAACAGACTATCCGTGCGCTCTGTGCCGCCGACATGACGGCGGTCAATGAACTGATCCTGGCGCGACTCCAGTCCGATGTCAGCCTGATCAACCAGCTGGGTTTCTATATTGTCAGTGCAGGCGGGAAACGGATGCGCCCCATGCTGACCGTCATGGCCGCCCGCGCACTGGGGTATGAGGGTGAGGATCACCTGAAACTGGCTGCCATCATCGAATTCATTCACACCTCCACCCTGCTGCACGACGACGTGGTCGACGAATCCGACCTGCGCCGCGGCCGGGAGACCGCTAACGCCATGTTCGGCAACGCCGCCAGCGTGCTGGTGGGTGACTACCTCTACAGCCGCTCCTTCCAGATGATGAGCGAGCTCTCCAACCTGCGGGTGATGGAGATCCTCTCCGAGGCCACCAACACCATCGCCGAAGGGGAAGTGCTGCAGCTGATGAACTGCAACGACCCGGATACCACCGAAGAGAGCTACATGACGGTCATCTATTGCAAGACCGCCAAGCTGTTCGAAGCCGCCACCCGTCTCGCCGCCGTGCTGACCCATCAGCCCGCGCCCATCGAGCAGGCGATGACCGACTACGGCAAGTATCTGGGCACCGCCTTCCAGATCATCGACGACGTGATGGACTACTGCTCCCAGAGCGACGAGATGGGCAAGAACGTGGGCGACGATCTGGCCGAAGGCAAGCCGACCCTGCCGCTGTTGCGTGCCATGGAAGTGGGTAGCCCGGAAGAGCGCCAGCTGGTGCGCGACGCCATCGAGCACCGCAACGGCATGGAGCACCTCGACCGGATCCTGGCCATCCTCGACCGTACCGGCGCGCTGGAGTACTCCCGCATGCGGGCCCGGGAAGAGGCCGACAAGGCCATCGCGGCCCTCGCCATCCTGCCGGACTCCCAACACAAGCAGGCGCTGGAAACCCTGGCCCACATGGCGGTGCAACGCAGCGCCTGATGCCAGCCGGTAGACAATAAAAAAGAGGCCAGAGGGCCTCTTTTTTATTGTCCAATTAGCCGTGCCACTGTCGTTTCAACCAGGAGCTAGCGGGCCAGCGCCCACAAGATAACGGCCCCGGCCACCACCAGACAGCCGCCTATGCGGCGCAACTGCTCGGCCGGTTGATCGCTCAGCAGTCGCAACATCTGCTGCCAGGCGCGCGGCATCAACAGCGGCCCCAGCCCTTCGAACAGCAGCAGCAATCCCAGCCCCATCAGGATGGATGTCAGCATACAACCTCCTTTCTCGTCTGAATGTGCCCCAACCACAGCACTTCGCACGCCGCCCCCCGCTGCCAGCCGATGACCGGCAAACAAAAGGGCCTGAATCATCAGGCCCTTGGGTCAAATCACGACGTGCTTACTGCTTGTTGCCGTGCGGCGACTTGAGGTAGCGGAAGAACTCGCTGTCCGGCTTGAGGACCATCAGGTCATTGCCACCGGCGAAGCTCTTGCGATAAGCCTCCATGCTGCGCACGAAGCTGAAAAACTCGGGGTCTTTCTTGTAGCTGTCGGCATAGATCTTGGCGGCCTCGGCATCCCCTTCACCACGCAGCTGACGAGCATTACTCTCGGCATCGGCGATCATGACGGTCACCTTGCGGTCGATGTCGGCACGCAGGATCTCGGCCTGCTCGCGGCCCTGGGAGCGATGCTCACGGGCTACCGCGGTCCGCTCGGCACGCATACGCTGATAGATGGAGCTGGAGACTTCCACCGGCAGGTTGATCTGCTTGATACGCACATCCACCACCTTGATGCCGAGCTCGGAGGAGCGCGCCATCTTCATCAGGGCATCTTCCATCACGGTACTGCGCTCACCAGAGACGATGTCCTTGATGGTGCGATTACCAATTTCGGAACGCAGACCGTTGTTGATCTTGCGCTTGAGCAGGTCTTCGGCCTGGATCTTGTTGCCACCGCCGGTCGCCAGGTAGTACTTGGAGAAGTCCTCGATCTTCCACTTCACGTAGGAGTCGATGATGAGGTCCTTCTTCTCGGAGGTGACGAAGCGATCGGCCTGCCCTTCCAGGGTCTGGATGCGGGCATCCATCTTGCGAACCTGGTCGATGAGCGGCACCTTGAAGTGCAGGCCCGGCTCGTACAGACGCGGCTCGCCGGATTCAACCCGCTTCACCTTGCCGAACTGCACCACGATTCCCTTCTGTCCTTCATCGACGATGAAGACCGAAGAGAAGCAGACCATGGCGGCCACAGCGATGACACCAATAGCTAGCTTTTTCATCTATCAGTTTCTCCCTGAGCTGAAACGGTCGCCGCTGCGCAGCGGGGTCGGCGTGGAGTTGGCCCCTTCGTTGGACGGCGGGGTCTGTTCAACCACAGGCGCACCTGCCGGACGAGCCGGTTGCACCGCGTTGGCCTTGCCGGAGAGCTTGTCGAGCGGCAGGTAGATCATGCTGTTGTTGCCAGCCGGCATGTCGACCACCACCTTGTTGGCCTGCTGATAGAGCTCTTCCATGGTTTCCAGGTAGATACGATCACGGGTCAGCTCGGGCGCAGCCTGATACTGGGGCAGCAGCTCGTTGAAGCGAGCGACTTCACCCTTGGCCTTCAGCACGATCTGGGACTTGTAGGCTTCAGCCTCCTGCTCCAGGCGCTTGACCTGGCCGCGGGCCTTCGGTTCCACTTCACGGGCATAGGCTTCGGCTTCACGAATGAAACGCTGTTCATCTTCCTGGGCGGAGATAGCGTCATCGAACGCATCCTTCACCTCTTCCGGCGGACGCGCCGGCAGGAAGTTGACGTCGACGATCTGCAGACCCATGTGATAGGGCTCGATGATGCTGTCGATCACCTGCCAGGTCTCCTGACGCACCTTCTCACGACCCGTGGTCAGCACATCGTCCATCCGGGTGTGACCCACCACGTAGCGCAGGGCGCTGTCGGTCGCCTGACTCAAGCTCTCGTCGGCGTTGGTCACGCTGAACAGGTACTGCTCGGGATCGACCACGCGGTACTGCACGTCCATCTCGACCCGCACCACGTTCTCGTCCTGAGTCAGCATGAAGCCGGAGGCCGGCAGGGAGCGGACCGACTCCACGTCCACCGGGATCACCCGGTCGATGAAGGTCGGTTTCCAGCGCAGGCCCGGATCCACGTTGTGGGAGTACTCGCCAAAGCGCAGCACCACGCCACGCTCGGCTTCGCGAATGGTATAGAAGCCGCTGACGACCCACACCACTACTGCCACCACCAGCGCGATGGAGAGGCCGAACTTGCCGACGTCACCACCACCCGATTTGCCGCCCCCCAGCAGACCACCAAAACGGCGGCTAACCTTGCGCAGCATTTCGTCCAGATCAGGGGGTCCCTGATTCTTGCCGTTGTTCCCCCAGGGGTCACGGTCTTTGCCGTTATTACCAGGCTCATTCCAAGCCATCAGCGTCTCCATTAATACATGCGGATGGATATCATCTCTATCGGGCCATCAACCGTTGATGAAGCCAGCAAACATTCATCTCATCGACGAATCAATGCCTGATAAAGCGTTGTAAACTCTCACCTTCTTGTTTCACGAGGCGGTTCCAGTCAGCCAGTTGCAGGCGGACTTCCAACACAAAATCCCCCTCCTCGCTGAAACCTTCCTGCTCGATGCCCTTGAGGCGATAGAGCGCACTGCGCAATCTGGCGGCCGAAGGAGGCAACTGCAGGGTGTGGTGCACCATGGAGCCGGCCAGCAGCTCGGTCAGTGCCACAAACAGATCGTCACACCCCTCGCCGGTCTGGGCAGACAGCCAGACCCGCACCGGGCGCCCCTCTTCGTCCCGCTCCAGCCCGACCGGGTGTTCACCCAGCTTGTCGATCTTGTTGCAGATCATCAGCTGGGGCCGGTCGTCGGCTTCGATCTCGGCCAGCACCTGCTGCACCGATTCGATATTCTCCTGCATCTGCTCGTCGGCACAGTCCACCACGTGCAGCAACAGATCCGCTTCGCGGGTCTCCTGCAGCGTCGCCTTGAAGGCCGCGACCAGATCATGAGGCAAGTGTCGAATAAATCCAACTGTATCCGCCAGAATCACATCACCCACATCCCGGATCACCAATTTGCGCAGGGTCGGATCCAGGGTTGCGAACAATTGGTCGGCAGCATACACGCTGGCAGCTGTAAGTTGGTTGAACAAAGTGGACTTTCCGGCGTTGGTGTAACCCACCAGAGAAACGGTCGGCACCTCGTTGCGGTTGCGGGCACGACGTCCCTGTTCCCGCTGCTTGGCCACCTTGTCGAGCCGGCGCAAAATCGCCTTGATGCGTTCACGCAACAGGCGGCGGTCGGTTTCCAGCTGGGTTTCACCCGGGCCGCGCAGGCCGATCCCCCCCTTCTGACGTTCAAGGTGGGTCCAGCCTCGCACCAGGCGAGTAGAGAGATGGCGCAACTGGGCCAGTTCGACCTGCAACTTGCCTTCGTGAGTACGGGCACGCTGAGCGAAGATATCGAGGATCAGGCCGGTCCTGTCCACTACCCGGCACTGGAACAGACGCTCCAGGTTGCGCTCCTGGGCAGGGGTCAGGGCATGGTTGAAGATGACGACGTCGGCGTCCAGCATCTGGACCTGGGACGCGATCTCTTCAGCCTTGCCGCTGCCGACAAAAAATTTGGCGCTGGGCGCACTGCGGCTGGTGGTGATCACCCCCAGCGCATTGACCCCGGCCGAGCTCACCAGCATCTTGAGCTCTTCCAGATCCTCCCGCTCACCCTCATCACTGAAGTTGACATGTACCAGAACGGCCTGTTCGCCGGCTTCATAACGGTCAAACAAGCGCTTGCTCCTTGACAGGAATCATGATGAATCTGGGTTGACGAGTCGCCTCGTCCCGGGATATCACGCCTCGGCTTCACCCTGCTCTTCGCCAGCCGCGCCCTGGGCGTGCTGGTGGTGGTTGACGGCACGGGCCGGCACCACGGTGGAGATGGCGTGCTTGTAAACCATCTGGCTCACGGTGTTCTTCAGCAAAATGACAAACTGGTCAAACGATTCGATCTGACCCTGCAGCTTGATGCCGTTCACCAAATAGATAGAAACAGGAATCCGCTCACGGCGCAGCGCATTCAAAAACGGGTCTTGGAGAGATTGCCCCTTAGCCATCTTCTTTTCCTTATAGTTTGTTGTGTTTAAACACCGGATATCAATATAACAACCTGATTATACAGGAGTGTCAAGCCACTCCGGCACGGGCGACGACCCTTGCCAGATTGCCAGACTCACCAGATTCCAACCAGGTCACATCAGACCAACCGCGCAACCAGGTCATTTGACGCTTGGCCAACTGGCGGGTGGCAACAATTCCGCGATAGCGCATCTCATCATACTCCACTTCCCCTGCCAGGTAGTCCCACATTTGGCGGTATCCCACACAGCGGATGGAGGGAAGATCCGGGGTGAGATCGCCCCGTTGGTAGAGGCCCCTGACCTCCTGTTCAAAGCCGCCCTGCAGCATCTTGTCAAAGCGCAGCTCGATGCGCTGGTGCAGCACGGCGCGATCGCTCGGTGCGATGGCAAACTGCAGCACACGATAGGGCAACCCCTCCCCCTGCACCTGGGTCAGCTCGGTGAGGGTCTTGCCGCTGATGCGGTAGACCTCGAGCGCCCGGCTGAGCCGTTGCGGGTCATTGGGATGGATGCGGGCCCCGGCCACCTGGTCGATGCGCACCAGCTCATCGTGCAGCGCCTGCCAGCCAAGGCGAGCGGCCTCCTCCTCGATGCCAGCCCGAATGGCGGGGTCGGCAGAGGGCAACGGAGAGAGCCCTTCCAGCAGCGCCTTGAAATAGAGCATGGTGCCACCCACCAGCAGCGGAATGCGGCCGCGATCGGCAATCTCTTTCATCTCCCGCAGCGCATCACGGCAAAAGTCGGCCGCCGAATAGCTCATGGCGGGATCCAGGATGTCGATCAGCCGGTGCGGCGCCTGCGCCAGTTCGGCCGGCGTAGGCTTGGCGGTGCCGATATCCATGCCGCGATAGATGAGCGCGGAATCCACGCTGATGATGTCGCAGGGCAGCGCCTGGCACAGTTCGATGGCGAGATCCGTCTTGCCGGAGGCCGTCGGCCCCATCAGAAAAATTGCAGTCGGCAAGTCAGCCACGTGAAAAACTCCCCTTGCATGGTCGCCACCCTGGCGGCGCACCTGCAAAAAACTGGTTTATGGATTCAAGAGGGCATTTCCCTCAATGGCCATCGGCGAACTCGGCCAGCACGCTCGCCAGCGACAGCGGGCGCACCATGCGAACGTCTGCCAGTTGGTCACTGAAATCGGCAACAAGTTCCGTCAGCAAGCGGTTGGCCGTGGCAAAATCATATACTTTTTCGCGACTTATCCCCTGCTCCACCAGCCATTGGCATAGTACTTCAGCCTGCTGGCCAGCATCACTGTCAGATCCACTCTCGATCAGTTGCAGCAATTCGGGTAATAAGCGCACCAGATCGGTCTGGCGCAGCAGCGCTGGCACCCGAGTCAGGATCATGGTGTCGCGCCCACCGCTTTTCAACTCCAGCCCCATCCGTTTGAGCAAACGCTCCTGCGTTTCCACCAGCGCGACCAGGTTTTTCGGCAGCTTGAAGGAGACCGGCAGCAGCAGCGGCTGGGCCGCCAGCCCCTGGCCCCAGGTTTCCAGCAGCCAGTGGCGCAGCAGCAGGCGCTCGGCCCGCACCAGCGACAGCAGGGCCAGCCGGTTGTCCCGCTCCAGCAGCAGATAGGCCTGCTCCACCAGGGTCAAGGCCCGCCATGCCCCCGCCTTGGCAGCCACGGCGGCGGCAGGCGCGGTTTCAGCCTCAGCCAGCGGCGTGCCCGGCACCGTCGGCAGGGTGGTGAGCAGCGCTCCCATGCCACGCATCGCCTCTCGGCTCGGGGGCTCGGGCGGCAGGTAGTGGCCGGGTCGCCCGGCGCCACTTCCTTCCCGCACTTCCCGGGCCGGGGCCCGGTAGTTGTGCTCGGCGCCATACCACTCGGCTCTGGGCGCTTGGCCCGGATACTCGATGGGGGCACTGACCGGCAGCTCGACCAGGGTCTCGGCCAGGGGTTGGTCGCTCCCGTCGCTTGCCGCCCCTGGCTGGCGCAGGGCGGTAAACAGCGCCTGGAAGATGAAGTCGTGAATGAGGCGCGCCTGATGAAAACGCACCTCGTGCTTGGCCGGATGAACGTTGACATCCACCTGACGCGGATCCAGCTCGATGTAGAGCACATAGGCCGCGAAGCGGTCGGCCGGCAGCAGCTCGTCATAGGCCTGGCGGATGGCGTGGTTGATCAGCTTGTCGCGCATCATGCGGCCGTTGACATAGGTGTATTGCAGATCGTTCTGCGGTCTGGCGCCGGCGGGCGTGGCCAGCCAGCCCCACAACCGCACGTCGCTGTGCTCGCTCTCCACCGCCAGCGCGTGGTGCATGAAGGGAGAGCCGCACACCGCGGCGAGCCGGCGCTCCTGCTCCGCCACCATGTTGGCGGCTTTGTACTGGCGCACCACCTTGCCGTTGTGACGCAGGATCAGGGTGACGTCGAAGCGGGAGAGCGCGATGCGGCGCACCAGCTCGTCGATGTGGGCAAACTCGGTCTTTTCGCTGCGCATGAACTTGCGCCGCGCCGGGGTGTTGAAGAAGAGGTCCACCACCTCCACCGTCGTGCCCATCGGGTGGGCCGCCGGCTTGACGGTGACGCTCATCTCGCGCCCTTCGGCCTGGGCCTGCCAGGCTTCGGACTGCTCCGCCGTACGGGAGGTAAAGGTAAGCCGTGAGACCGAGCTGATGGAGGCGAGCGCCTCGCCGCGAAAGCCCAGGCTGTTGATCCCTTCCAGATCGTCGAGAGTCGCCACCTTGGAGGTGGCGTGGCGCGACAGCGCCAGCACCAGCTCATCCTTGGCAACGCCACCGCCATTGTCGCGAATGCGAATAAGCTTGGCACCGCCCTTGTCGATGTCGATCTCGACCCGGTCGGCGCCGGCATCCAGGCTGTTTTCCACCAGCTCCTTGACCACGGAGGAGGGCCGCTCCACCACCTCACCGGCAGCAATCTGGTTGGCCAGAATCGGCGGCAATATACGGATTGGCATCGCTTACTCCTGCTGGTTGAACGGGATGGCTGTGGCAACCGCCCCGGCTGGGCGCCACGCCGCCGTATCACAGCCCGCGCTCGTCTGGCTGGCCAGAACAGGGGACAAGGTACGGATCGGCATCGCTGGCTCCTGATGGTTGAAGGTGCGGGGAATCGGTGGGGTTAGATGACGGCTCACCGGGCCCGTCCCTGCCATCGGCAGGGACGGGCCCGGCACCTCATCCAGCACTATTTTTGCGGGATATAGAGCACCTGCCCTATCTGGATGTCCCGCGACTTGAGCTTGTTGATCTCCACCAGTCGCGCCTGGCTGACCCCGTATTTCTCGGCGAGCCGGGAGAGGCTCTGCCCGCGAGTGACCACATGCCGGATCATGTTGGCCTTGTCGTTGCTCTGCACGCTGGTCACCGGCACGCTCGGCTCCTTGGCCGCTACCACGTAGGGCTTGATCACCCCGGCACCGGACGAAGAGCCGCCGACGCTGCTGACCGGCGCCCCGCCGTCGCTGCTGCGGTTCGGCTCGGTGGCCGGCATCCGGTTGGTCACCACCTGCTGCACCGGCTGCGCCGCCGGTTTGCTGACGGCGACCGGCTTGCTGGCAGGGGCGGGTCGGGTGACCGCGGCCTGCTTGTTGCTGGCCTGCCCCTTGCCGGTGAGCATGGCGCCCTTGGTCGGGTGAGCCCGGTAGTAGTTGCGGATCCCCTCGAAGATGGCGCGAGCCAGTTGATCCTGATAGCTGGAGGTCGCCAGCAGCTTCTCTTCGGCGTGGTTGGAGATAAAGCCCGTCTCCACCAGCACGGAGGGGATATCGGGCGCCTTCAACACCGCCAGACTGGCGTGCTCCGGCGCCTTCTTGTGCAACCGAGCTACCCGACCCAGCGAGCGCAGGATCTGGCGGCTGACGTCATAGCCCTCGGCACGGGACTTGTCCATCGAGAGGTCGAGGAAGGTCTGCGCCAGGTAGGGGTTGGGATCGGATTCGGCCAATACCTTGCCTACGCCCCCCAGCAGCTCGCCCTGTTTCTCCTGCTTCTCCAGCCAGCTACCCATCTCGCGGTTGGCGCGGTTGGTCGACAGCACCCAGACGGAGGCGCCGCGCGGGGTCGAGTTGTGGAAGCTGTCGGCGTGCACCGACACCAGCAGATCGGCCTTGGCCTTGCGGGCAATCTCGGAGCGCTTGTTCAGATCGACGAAGTAGTCGCCGCGCCGGGTCAACACGGCGCGCATGCCGGGTTCGCGGTCGATAAGGGCGGCCAGTTTCTGGGAAACCGCCAGGGTCACCCGCTTCTCGTAGGTGCGGCGCGGACCGATGGAGCCCGGGTCTTCCCCGCCGTGGCCCGGGTCGATGGCGATAACCACCCCCTTGCCCTTGCCACCTACCGGTGCCGCCTGAGCGGTGGCGGAGGACTTCTCTTCATAAGGCAGGTCGATCACCAGCCGGTGGCCGTAGGGGCCGGCCGGCGCCAATGGAAAGACTACCGGCTTGATGGCAGAGCTGAGATCCAGCACCAGCCGCAGCCCGCCTTTTTCCAGCGGCGAGCTTTCACGGATCTTGCGCACCAGCTCGCTCTTGTTCTCGATGCGAGCCAGGTTGGTGACGTTGCTCGCCCCTTTCAGGTCGATCACCAGCCGGTCAGGACCGGTCAGGGTGAAGTAGTTGTAATTGGGGGCGCTGCTCATGTCGAGCACCACCCGGGTGTTGTCCGGCGATGGCCACACCCGCACGCTCTTGAGCTGATTCGCCCAGGAGGGTAAGGCCAGCAGGGAGAGGGCAATAACAAGGATCAAGCGCACGTAGATGACAACCGTTCCAGAATGGCTTCGCCAATAGCAGTACGGGCATCAATCTGCACCTCGCGCTGCTCGTTTGCATAACTCAGGGTGATCTCGAGATCCGGCGCGGGCAGCCAGCCGTCGCCCTTTTCCGGCCACTCCACCAGACAGAGGGTGTTGGCGCCGAAGTAGTCGCGGATCCCCATGAACTCCAGCTCTTCCGGGTCGGCCAGCCGATAGAGATCGAAGTGATAGAGCTGCCAGTCGGCCAGCTCGTAGGGCTCCACCAGGGTGTAGGTCGGGCTCTTGACCTTGCCCTCATGACCCAGCCCCTGCACCCAGCCCCGAGTCAGGGTGGTCTTGCCGGCCCCCAGGGCCCCGTGCAGGAAGACAGTGGTCGCCTGCTGGCAGGCGTGGGCCAGACGGCCACCCAGTGCCACGGTTGCTGCCTCGTCCGGCAGTGTCATCATCAACTGTTTTGCCATGTTCTTCTTTAGCTTGTTATGGTGTCGGGATTAACCAGTCGACGGATAAAGGGCAGCAGGTCTGATGCCAGCATGCCCCGCTCTCCGTCTGCAGCGGCCAGATCGGCCGCTTCCCCGTGGATCACGGCGCCCAGTCGGGCTGCCTCGGCGGCAGACCAGCCCTGGGCCAAAAGGGCGGCGATTATACCAGATAACAGGTCGCCCATGCCGCCACTGGCCATGCCAGGATTGCCCTCGTTGCAGAGCGCCATCCCCTTGCCGTCGTGGATCAGCGTCCCCGCCCCTTTGAGCAGCACCACACCGCCGAAGCGCTGCTGCAGACGCTGTACCGCGGCAAAGCGATCCGCGGCGATCTCGGCAATGGTGCAGCCCAGCAGGCGGGCCGCCTCGCCCGGATGGGGCGTGAGCACCCAATTATCCTGATGACGGGGACATTGCGCCAGCCAATTCAATCCATCGGCATCCAATACCAGTGGCACCTGCTCGTTAACAAATGACTCAAAATGGCGCCGACCCCACTCATCCTGACCCAACCCCGGTCCCACCACCCGCACCGAGGCCCAGCTTTCCTCGCCACCGCCCTGACTGCCCATCAATTCGGCCTGATAGAGGCTGGCGGGCAGGTGATCAGGATGTTGGCACACCCGCACCAGACCGGCACCGGCCCGCAGGCAGGCGCGCGCGGCCAGCACGATGGCTCCCTGCATCCCCGCATTGCCCCCCACCAGCAACACCTTGCCGTGGGAGCCCTTGTGGGACGAGCGCTGGCGCGGCGTCAGCCTGGCGCAAAGAGAAGGATAATCGACGCGCTCGGCGGCCGCCTGCCACCCGGGCGGCGCGGTGACGCCGAGGGTGTCGCAGTCGAGCCGGCCGACGCAATCCACCCCGTCGGCGGTGAGCATGCCCTGCTTGATGCCGATGAAGGTGAGGGTACGGCTGGCGCGCACCACGGCCCCCATGGCGCAGCCGGTATCGGCATTGAGGCCGGAGGGGAGATCCACCGCCAACACGGGCACCTGCAAGCCATTGATTGTTGCGACGATCTTTGTCATGAGCGGTGACAACCGGATATGGACACCGGTGCCAAGCAGTGCATCGACCACCAGATCCGGGGCCGGCAGCCGGTCAAGCTCCCGCTCCTCGGGCGACACCACTGTGCCCCCCATCGCCAGCCACTCGTCGGCGGCCCGCCTGGCATCCCCCGTCAACTCGGCGGGATCCCGCACGGCAATCACCTAGGGCTCAAGACCCAGCTGTCTTGCCAGGCGGGCCAGCACGTAGCCGTCGCCACCGTTGTTGCCGGGGCCGGTAAAGATCCACCAGCACCGGCTGTGCGGCCAGTGGTGGGTGGCGTAGGTGCGCAGCGCCGCCCCGGCGCGCTCCATCAAGGCATAGAGGCTCAACCCCTCGCGCTCGGCCCACTCCCGCTCCAGGGCACGGATCTGTTCAGTCCGCCACAGTGATTGTGGTAAGCTTTGCCCCTCTTTCCCGCTGATAGCATCCCCGATGACCTGTTCCATGACGGCTCCTGACTCTCATCCATTGATCCGGTCCGGCGGGCACCGGGTTCATGATGCAGTATGACGGCGGCAAACGCCCCCATCGGTTAACCTTGGCAGCAAGCCCCCAGAGATGCGATACAGCATGACAGTACACTCCCATCCCGGTGCACGCTCAGGCCGCCCGCCAGCAGGACCGGCAGCGCCATGACCACGGCCGAACTTCATCAACTGGCCCAAGATATCAAGCTCTGGGCGAGCGAGCTAGGATTCGACCAGGCCGGCATCACCGACACGGATCTCACCCTCGAGGAGCCCAGGCTGCAAGCCTGGCTGGACGCGGGCTATCACGGCAGCATGGACTACATGGCGCGCCACGGCATGATGCGGGCTCGCCCCCACGAGCTGCTGCCGGGTACCTTGCGGGTGTTGTCGGTGCGGATGAACTATCTCCCGTTCGAGGCGGGCTTCGCCGCCACCCTGCGCGACCCCACCCTCGGCTACATCAGCCGCTATGCCCTGGGTCGCGACTACCACAAGCTGCTGCGCAGCCGGCTCAAGCAGCTGGGGGAGCGCATCGAGCAGCGCTGCGAGGCGCTGGGCTGGCGCCCCTTCGTCGACTCGGCCCCCATTCTGGAGCGGCCGCTGGCGGCCAAGGCCGGCCTCGGCTGGGTGGGCAAACACTCGCTGCTGCTCAACGAGTCGGCGGGATCCTTCTTCTTTCTGGGGGAGCTGCTGCTCAGTCTGCCACTGCCGCTGGATGCGCCGGTAGAGAAAGAGCAGTGCGGCAAGTGCGTGGCCTGCATCAACATCTGCCCCACCGGCGCCATTGTCGCCCCCTACGTGGTGGATGGCCGCCGCTGCATCTCCTATCTCACCATCGAGAACGACGGCCCCATCCCCGCAGAGTTCCGGCCGCTGATGGGCAACCGCATCTATGGCTGTGACGACTGCCAGCTCATCTGCCCCTGGAACCGCTATGCCAACGCCAGCCCAGAGCCCGACTTCAGCCCGCGCCCCAATCTGCATCGCCCGCCGCTGTTGACCTTGTGGGGCTGGAGCGAGAGCGAGTTCCTCAAGCACACCGAAGGCAGCCCCATTCGCCGCATCGGCTATCAGCGCTGGCGCCGCAACCTGGCGGTGGCCCTTGGCAACGGCCCGGCCAGCCAGGAGGTAATGGTGGCCCTGCAGCAGGCGCTGACTGAAGCCGAGCCCATGGTGGCCGAACATATCGAGTGGGCGCTGGCAACCCTGGCCCGGCGCCAGCAGGATGACAACAAAAAGACCCGCTTGCTGATCCGCTGCATCGAAAAAGGTCTGCCGGATCACGCATAGACGATCTGCCCCTTGCCGGATCCAGGTCATTTTTTCATGCTCTGCCGACGGTCGATGGTCGGCACAACAAAAGGAACAAGCTGATGCAGATGTTGGGAGTGGATATCGGTGGTTCGGGGATCAAGGGATGCCTGGTCGACACCGCAACGGGCGAGCTGATTGGCGAACGCCACCGGCTGGTGACGCCGCAGCCGGCCACCCCGGCCGCCGTGGCGCATACCCTCAAGGCGCTGGTGGAACACTTCGACTGGAAGGGCCCGGTGGGCTGCGGCTTTCCCGCCACCATCCACAACGGCATCGCCAAGAGTGCGGCCAACATCGACAAGAGCTGGATTGAGACCGACGTCGCCCACCTGTTCGGCGACGTGATCGGCCAGCCCTGCCACGTGCTGAATGACGCCGATGCGGCCGGTCTGGCAGAAATGCGCTACGGCAACGGCCGGGAACGCCGGGGGGTGATCATCCTCATCACGGTCGGCACCGGCATCGGCACCGCCGTGTTCGTCAACGGCCAGCTGCTGCCCAACACCGAGCTGGGTCACCTGATGCTGGAAGGGATGGTGGCCGAGCACTACTGCTCGGATGCGGTGCGCAAGCGCGAGGATCTCTCCTGGGGCCGCTGGGGCAAGCGCTTCAACAAGTACCTGGCCCGCCTCGAGTTTCTGTTTTCCCCCGACCTCTTCATCCTGGGCGGCGGCAGCGCCGCCAAGCTCGACAAGTTCATCGACAAGATTGAGACCCGGGCCCCGCTGGTGGCGGCCGCCAACCTCAATCAGGCCGGCATCATAGGCGCCGCCCTGCACGCCGCCGAGCTGACCGCCGCCCGCCAGTCGGCATGAGCCCGTCGTGAACAACAAACAGCAGAGGCCCGGCATTGCCGGGCCTCTGCTGTTTTCCCCGCACATTTTTCACTATGCGCCGCACATCTCAGCCGACAGCAGCCATCCCCTAGAGGTCGTCGAGCCGATGGGCGCCGTGCACCAGCCGGGTCAGGCGGGTCTGCTCCTGCGTGGCCAGGCCACCGAGCAACCGCACCGTCTCCTCGGTCGGACACTCCCGGGCCAGATGGCTGAGCTCACCGATGAGTTTCTCCTCCTGCCGGCACACCAGCTGCACTATGTCCTGGGTCTGGGCCGTGGCGGGCAGGTCAAGGCGCCGGATCCCGGGCAGCAGATCCTCGCTGAAACCCCGCTCCAGCCAGGTCTCCTTCACCCCTTCGCCAAGTTCGCTCAGGTAGTCCTCCAGCTGGGTACCAGCCGCCGCCTCCCGCTGCTGCAGATAGGCCAGCAGCAGCCGGCTGCGCTCGCCATCCACCTGGGTCATGAGGCGTCCGTAACAGAGTCCAAGCTGGTGATGCACCTGCTCCAGATAGAGCAGCAAGTCTTTGATTTGTTGAAATCGCATCAGGTTGCCCTCCTGTATGTCGTGCCCATTCAGTATAAAAAAACAGGCAATTGCAAGCCAAGCCAAAGCACGGCCCTTGTTGTGCTGCATCAAGAAGCCGGCCAAGAAAGCAGCGATCGACACAAAATGGAATGATTTGTGCCAAACCGGAGGGAGTAAAAGGATGAGCAGCTGAATCCGTCTCACGACTAATAAAGGAAGTAATAATGGTCTATTTGCCATCTGATATTCGGCAATCCTACTACACTGCCAAATACAATATTGATGTGAACCGGATCACCGTCGGCCTTAGTCAACCAGTGGCAATCCTTAGCACTTTTTTAGACGTCTAGATGTATAAACACGCGTTGACATGGCCATCCAGACATCTTAGCATCATCCTCCATGATGACAGAGCAACCTAGTGAAACCTCTGCCCAATTCACCCGCCTGTAGCGCCCTGTGCTTTAAGGCTGTTAGCACGGAAGAATCCATGATTAAGTTGATCAGTCTCAACAAAGTCTACGGTAAAGGCAGTGATGCCGTGCACGCCCTGCGTGATGTCAGCCTGCATGTGCCGCAAGGCAAAATTTTCGGGGTGATCGGTGCCTCCGGTGCCGGCAAGAGCACCCTCATCCGCTGCGTCAACCTGCTGGAGCGCCCGACGGATGGCCAGGTCATCGTCGACGGCCAGGAGCTGGTCGCCCTGAGCGAGCGGGATCTGACCCAGGCTCGCCGCCAGATCGGGATGATTTTCCAGCACTTCAACCTGCTGGCCTCCCGTACCGTCTCCGCCAACATCGCCTTTCCGCTGGAGCTGGCGGGCTGGAGCAAGGACAAGATCCAGAATCGGGTCACCGAGCTGCTGGCGCTGGTCGGGCTGGAAGCCCGCGCCCACGCCTATCCGTCCGAGCTGTCCGGTGGTCAGAAGCAGCGGGTCGCCATCGCCCGGGCGCTGGCCCCGGCCCCCAAGGTGCTGCTGTGCGACGAGGCCACCTCGGCCCTCGACCCACAGACCACCCGCTCGATCCTGACCCTGCTCAAGGAGATCAACGTCAAGCTGGGGCTCACCATACTGCTCATCACCCACGAGATGGACGTGGTGAAGGGGATCTGCGACGAAGTGGCCATCATCAGCGACGGCCGTCTGATCGAACAGGGCGAAGTGGCCTGGTTCTTCAGCAATGCCAAGACCCAGCTGGCACGGGATTTCATCCACTCCACCATTCACCTGGAAGTACCCCAGGAGTATCAGGATCGGATGAGTAGCGACCGGATACCTGCCAGCTATCCGCTGGTGAAGCTCGGCTTTACCGGCAGCACGGTCGACACGCCGCTCATCTCGGAGGCGAGCCGCCGCTTCAACATCGACATCAGCATTCTGAGCGCCGACATCGAGTACGCCGGCGGCGTCAAGTTCGGCTTCCTGCTGGCGGAACTGTTCGGGGATGAGGCCCAGTGCGAGGCCACCCAGCAGTTCTTCATCGACAACCATATTCAGCTGGAGGTAATGGGTTATGTCCGAAGCAATGATTAATCTGCTGTTCACGGCCCTGGGCGACACCCTCATCATGGTGTTTGCCTCCGCCCTGTTTGGCTGCCTGCTCGGTCTGCCGCTCGGCGTAGCGCTGCACGTGACCAAGGCCGGCCAGATCCTGGCCAACCCGCTGCTCAACCGCACCCTGGGCATGGTGGTCAACGTGGGTCGCTCGGTGCCCTTCATCATCCTGCTGGTGGCGATTATTCCGCTGACCCGGCTGATTGTCGGCACCAGCATCGGCACCATCGCCGCCATCGTGCCGCTGACCGTCGGTTGCATCCCCTTCATCGCCCGCCTGGTGGAAGGGGCCCTGATGGAGGTGCCGGACGGCCTGCTGGAAGCGGCCAAGGCCATGGGCGCCAAGCCATTGCAAATAATCACCAAGGTGCTGCTGCCCGAGGCCCTGCCTGGCATCCTCAACAGCGTCACCATCACCCTCGTCACGCTGGTGAACTACTCCGCCATGGCTGGTGCCATCGGGGGCGGTGGACTGGGCGATGTGGGTATTCGCTACGGCTATCAGCGCTTTGACCCGACCGTCATGCTGGTCACCGTCGTGATCCTGGTAGTGCTGGTTCAACTCATCCAGAGCGCGGGTGAGCGCCTGGTCAACAAATGTGATCATCGTTAATCGTCGATTTCTGACAGGAGGTTTTATGAAATTTGGCATCAAATCCGTTGCGGCTGCCCTGCTGGCTACCCTGGTACTGGCCGGTTGCGGTCAAAAAGAAGAGAACAAGACCCTGAAAGTGGGCGCCATCGCCGGCCCCGAGACCGAACTGGTTGAAGTGGCCGCCAAAGTGGCCAAGGAGAAATACGGCCTGACCGTCGAGGTGGTCAACTTCTCCGACTACGTCACCCCGAACGTGGCCCTGAACGATGGCAGCGTTGACGTCAACGCCTTCCAGCACAAGCCCTATCTGGATGCCCAGATCCGTGATCGCGGCTTCAAGCTGGTGCCGGTCGGCAACACCTTCGTCTACCCGATCGCCGGTTACTCCAAGAAGATCAAGGCCCTCTCCGAGCTGAAAGATGGCGCCCAGATCGCGGTGCCGAACGATCCGACCAACCTGGGCCGCTCCCTGATCCTGCTGGAGAAGCAGGGTCTGCTGAAGCTCAAGGAGGGTGCTGGTCTGGAAGCGACCGTGCTGGACATCGCCAGCAACCCGCGCAACTTCAAGATCGTCGAGCTGGAAGCCGCCCAGCTGCCGCGTTCTCTGGAAGACGTGGACTTGGCCATCATCAACAACACCTTCGCCGGTCAGATTGGCCTGACCCCGACCGAGAACGGCCTGTTTGTCGAGGACAAGGAGTCCCCCTACGTCAACCTGATCGTCGCCCGCGACAACAACAAGGACGACGAAAAGGTCAAACAGTTCGTGCAGGCCTTCCAGACCGACGACGTCTACAAGAAAGGGCTGGAACTGTTCAAAGGCGGCCTGGTGAAAGGTTGGTAATCACTCACTCGGCAAAAAAGGCCACGCAATGCGTGGCCTTTTTTATTGCTGCCGCTATCATATCGGCGAGCACGGCAACACGAACATATTCATCACATGAAAAAATGGTATCTGGCCTACTGCAAGCCAAAAGAAGAGGCCCGCGCCCGCGCCCATCTCGAAGCCCAGGGGATCGAGTCCTACTATCCCATGGTGGAAATTGAAAAACTGCGGCGGGGCAAGCGAGTCCCGGTGCGGGAGCCCATGTTCCCCAACTACCTGTTCATCTACGTGGATCTGGAAGAGGTCACCCCGGTCACCCTGAAGTCCACCCGCGGCATCAGCCGCATCATCCACTTCGGACGGGAGTGGACCGCCATCAACAGCCAGCTGGTCTATCAACTGATGAGCCGGGACGACAGCGACGAGGCGCGCGCCAGCTACGCCAACCTGCCAACCCAGGGCGACAAGGTATTGATAGAATCCGGTCCGCTGGCCGGCTTCGAGGCCATCTATCTGGAGCCGGATGGCGACAAGCGGGCGATCCTGCTGGTGAGCCTGCTCAATCAGGAGACCAGCAGCAGCTTCGAAAACCAGTCCTTCCGCCGGCTGGAGTGACCCGCCAGGCCAGAGCAACCATCAGGCTGAAAAGAAACGGGACAGGCCAAGCGGCCTGCCCCGTTCTTATGTGCATTGGCCGCCTCAGGCATCCAGCTCGAAGCGGCTGATCACCGCCGTCAAGCGGCCGGTATCCTGCGCCAGCCTGGCCACTATCTCCTCCCCCTGCTGGCTGCGCTGGCTCGACTGCCGGCTGAGCCCGGCGATCTCCTCCACCGTGCCCGCCACCTCCTGGGCCACCCGCGACTGCTGCTCGGTCGCGGTGGAGATGGCTCCCAGCTGACCCGACAAGTCCTGCACCAGCTGCAGCATGGCATCCAGGGTAGCGGTCACCGAGTCGACGGCGCCACGCCCCTCCTCCACCAGCCGGGTACCGCTGCCGACCGTGTTGACGGTCTGGCGGGTCTGCTGCTGGATGCTGGCGATGGTCTGGCTGATCTCCTCGGTGGACTGGCTGGTGCGGCTCGCCAGCAGGCGTACCTCGTCGGCCACCACCGCAAACCCGCGCCCCTGCTCGCCGGCCCGCGCCGCCTCGATGGCTGCGTTGAGCGCCAGCAGATTGGTCTGCTCGGCGATGGTGGCGATCACCTCGGTGACGCGTCCCACCTGTTCGCTCTGGCTGCTGAGCTGGCCCATCGCCTCGTTCGCCTGGGCAATCATGGCGGCAATCTGCTGCATGGTAGCCGTCATGCGGGCCAGCTCCTGGCCCCCCTGGCGGGTCTGCTGCTCGGCCTGCTGGGCAGCCCGCGCCGCTTCGGCGATATTGCCCGCCACATCCCGGGTACTGACCGACATCTGCTCGATGGCCGCCGCCACCGTATCGACCCGCTGACTCTGGCTCGCCAGGTCGGTGACGATGGCGCGGGTGGTGGTGCTCACCTCACCGCAGGCCCCGTCCACCTGCCCCACCGCCCCCTGGATCTCCCCCACCAGCTGGCGCAGCTGGCCGGACATCTGGTTGATGGAGCCCGTCAGCCCGCCCAGCTCATCCTGGCTCTGCACCGGCAGGGGGCGGGCCGGCAACCGGCCATTGGCCACCTGATCGGCCCGCAGCACCAGGCTGGCGATGTCACGGGTCAGGCGCCGACTGAACAGCAACGCCACCAGGGTGCCCAGCACAATCACGGTCAGGGTGGCCAGCAGCAGGGTGCGATTGATGGCCTGGCCGGCGCTGGTCATCTTCTGGCCCATGCTCTGCACCTCGGCGCGGGTCTCGGTCACCTGGCCAGCCAGTTGGGTCGCCAGCTGGCCGAGGGCGGGCTCAATCTCGGTCGCCATCAGATAATTGGCCTGATCCCAGTCCGGGGCCTGACGCTTCTCGATCACCTGGCCCACCAGCTCGGCAAAGGGGGTCGACATCTCCTCGAACAGCGACCAGATCCCCTTCTGCGCCTCGGTAAAGTTGGCCTCTTGCTGCTTCAGCTCGGCCACCCGCTGCTGGTGGAACTGGTAATAGTCCTGGTATTTGGTGCGATAGTCCGGATCCCCCGAGATGAGGAAGTCACGCAGGGCGGAGATGGTCGCCACCAGCGCCTTCTGGCTCGCTTCATCCCGCTGCAGGGCGGGCAGGGCCTGCTCCAGCAGCGCGCTGCCGGCCTGTCCGATGCGGCCGAGCTGGTGGTAGACCAGGCTGGAAGAGAGGATCACCAGCAGATTGATAAAACAGAAGCTGAGCAGCAACTTGCTTGAAATTTTCATGAACGTCCCTGTTCCGTTGCGGGCATCCTGCCCGATATTCACTCCCCGAGCAGCGCCGGTAACCGTTCACGCCAGGAGTCGTGCCATCCCAACAACTCCTCGCGCGGCATGGGCCGGGCAGAGAAGAAGCCCTGGCACACGTCGCACCCCAGCCGCGCCGGTAACCGTTCACGCCAGGAGTCGTGCCATCCCAACAACTCCTCGCGCGGCATGGGCCGGGCAGAGAAGAAGCCCTGGCACACGTCGCACCCCAGCCGCGCCAGCAGTCGCCAGGTGAGTTCATCCTCTACCCCTTCGGCGACGGACTTGAGCCCCAGCTTGCGGGCCAGCTCGATGCTTGACTCTATTATGGCCAAGCGGGAGGGGTCCTCAAAGCAGTGATCGACGAAAGAGCGATCCAGCTTGAGTTCGGTGAAGGGCAGCAGAGCCAGCTGCTGCATGGAGGAGTAGCCGGTTCCGAAGTCGTCGATGGAGAGGCCGAAGCCGTGCATGCGCAGGCGCGTCAGCACCTCCAGCGACTTGCCCAGATCCTGCACGAACGCGCTCTCGGTCACCTCCAGGGTGATGAGCTCGGGGTTGATGCTCCAGCGCTGACACTGGTTGATCAGGGTGTTGCACAGATCCCCCTCGATGAGGGAGGTGGTGGAGAGGTTCATCGAGAGATTGAGGGATAACCCGGTCTGCTCCCACAGATGGCCGTCCCGCAGCGACTTGCTGATGATCACCTCGGTCAGCCGATCGATGAGGCCGTTGTGCTCCGCCAGCGGAATGAAGCGAGCCGGCGAGATGAGGCCGTACTCCGGGTGCTGCCAGCGGGCCAGCGCCTCCATGCCGACCCACTGGCCGGAGCCAAAGCTCACCTTGGGTTGGTACCAGGGCAGCAGCTGATCCTGCTCCAGCGCCAGGCTCAACTCGTCCAGGGTCAGGCGGTGACCATCCTCCTCCTGGGCTCGCTCCTGCTGCGGGCGCCAGGCCCCGATCAGCTGGCTGATCTGCTGCTGGCTGGAGGGCTTCTCGATGCGCCCCAGCACCTGCAGGCCATAGGCGGCACTCATCCGCAGCACGGCCTCGACCACGTCATCCTCCAGCGCGCTGGAAAGAATGATGCCGCCGCGAAAGCCGCCAAGCGAGAGGCGGCGCAGCAGCGCCATGCCATCCATGCCCGGCATGCGCAGATCGCAAAACAGGATGTCGACCTGATGCCGCTGGCACATGGCCAGCGCTTCCACTCCATCCTGTGCCTCCAGCAGGGAAGCGTAACCGAGCCCGCGGATCTGGTGCATCAACGCCTTGCGCTGGAAGGCGTGATCTTCCACCACCATGATCACCAACTCATGCTGTGTCTTGTTCATCGAGCCATAATCCAATTTCACCTGTAATAGCGTTCATCAGCGCCAATACTGTCTGGCTCAGTTCGCTGAGCTCGTCCAGCTGCTTGAGGCGGGCCGCCGCTTCGAGCCGGGCCGCCTCCTCCGCCAATGCCTGCTGCCCCACCATGCGGGCAGCCCCCTTGATCCGATGCGCCGTCTCCACCAGAGCATACGTATCCTGCCTGGCCAGTGCCTGCATCATGTCATCTCCATCCTGGCGATTGGAATCCAGGTATTCCCGCGCCATGCTGCGCGCCACCGACTCATCACCAAACAACGAGATCCAGCGCTCCCCCTGCTCGCTGACAGGCTCAGGGGTCTGGATGGACTCCTGCACCTGGCTGCTCACCGGCAACCAGCGCATCAGTACCTGCCGCAGCGTCTCCAGGGTATAGGGTTTGAACAGCATGTCGTTCATGCCCGCCTCCTGCATCTGCAGACCGGCCTCTTCGGAGGTATCGGCCGTCACCCCGATGACGGGGGCCGATACCCCCTGTTCCCGCAGCGCCCGGGTCAGGCTGTAACCATCCATCGCCGGCATGTGGCAGTCGGTCAGCAGCAGGGCGAATCCCTGCCCCTGCCAGGTGCGCAGCGCCTTGTCGCCGTCATCCACCACCTCGGCATCCACCCCTAGGATCGCCAGCTGGCGGGCCAACAGGGCACGGTTGATGGGGTGATCGTCGGCCACCAGCACCCGCCCCTGCAGCTTGGGAACACTGGCCTCCACCGGGCTGATCGCCGCCTCACCCAGCAACTGGTGACAGGTCTCCAGCAGCAGGTCTGGGTAGAGCGGCGATTGCCCCAACCGCCACCAGGCACTCGACCCCATGCGACCGCGCAGGGCCTCCTGCGGGGAGAGCACTATGCCCTTGAGGGTCGATCGCTGCAAATGGTCCAGCCAGTCGCTGCCGAGCGCCTGCTCGAGCCAGCTCTCCTCCGCCAGCAACAAGCCACCAAGGGGCTGCTGCCACTGCTGCGGATCCATGCGATGCAGCCTGGCCCCCAGCCGCTGCATGGCGCTCTGCAGGGCAATATCTTCGCCAAACAGCCACCAATCCTGGCCAGCCAGCGGAGGTACATCCCACTGGCATCCGCTCAACGGAAACTCGAAGGTGAGCCGGGTACCGTGACCCGGTCGGCTCTCCAGCGTCAGTGAGCCCCCCATCTTCTGGGCCAGCTGATGGCAGATGGCCAGACCCAGTCCGGTGCCGCCAAAGCGTCGGGTTATGTCGGATTCCACCTGCTCGAACGGGGTGAACAGACGATCCTGCTTCTCTTCGGCGATGCCGATGCCGGTGTCGCTGACCGCGATGGTGAGTCGCTCCTGCTCAAAGCCGACCAAGATACGGATCTCGCCCCGCTCGGTAAATTTGACCGCATTGTTGAGCAGGTTGGAGAGCACCTGCCCCACCCGCACCGCATCGATGCGGGCCAGATCCGGCACCTCCGGCGCCCAGTCCAGCGTCACTTTGAGCCCCTTGCCATGAGCCAGGGTCGCGTGACCGCGGATCACGTCACAGATGACGGAGGCAAGCCGGCACTCCTGATAATGGAGCTGCAGCTGGCCCGCCTCTATCTTGGAAAAATCGAGCACGTCGTTGACCAGATAGAGCAGGTTGTTGGTGGAGGTGACCACGTTGCGCAGCAGGTAGCGCTGATCCTCGTTCAGCTCGCTCATCTGCAGCAGCTCCAGCATGCCGTGCATGCCGGAGATGGGGGTCCTCAGTTCATGGCTCATGGTGGCGAGGAAGCGGCTGCGCACCTGCATCGCCTGCTCGGCGTAGGCCCGCGCCTCCCTCAGCTCATATTCCTGGCGCTTGAGAGCCGTGATGTCCTGGATCACCCCGTTGAGGATCAGGTGCCCCTCCTCCTGCGGCACGAAGCTGCCGCGCACCTGCAGGTAGCGCGCCCCCTCCGGCCGTTCCACCTTGACCTCCAGATCGAGGGGGGCCAGGGTCTGTGCATGGTTGGCCACCTTGCTGACGAAATCCTGCAGCGCCTCCTCGGTAAAGCCGAATACCTCGCCGCCCGACTCGGCCGACAGCATCTCCTGCCGGCTGGCCCCCAGGATCTCGCTCGCCCCTTGCGAGGCATAGAGGAAACGTCCCTTGCCGGGTCCAATCCAGAGGTACTGATAGACGATGCCAGGCATGCTGTCGGTGATCTGGGTGAGGCGAGTCTCCGCCTTGCGGGCCCGCGCCTCGGCCTCCTTGATGCGGGTCACGTCGGTCAGCACCGTCAGCACCCCCAGCATGTCGCCCTTTGGCGAGCGATAGGGGCGCTTGGTATAGATGACGTGAAACATGGCACCATCCTGGCGGCGGCTGTTGCCCGCCCCTTCCAGCTGTTCGCCGCTCTGCCACACCTCCAGCTCTTCCTTCAAGACCCGCTCCCGCTCTCTGGCCGGCATGCGGTCCAGATCATCCCCCTCTTCCTGCATCGGGTCGCCAATGAAAGCATCCCGATAGGCCTGGTTGCAGAGGGTGATGCGCTGCTCGCGATCCCGCAGCACCACCATGTTGGGCAGCGAGTTGAGCAGGGTTTGCACAAACGTCAACTGCTCGTTCAATTTGAGCTCGGCCAGCTGACGCTGCACTATCTGGCGGCGCAGGGTCCGGTTCCAGCCCATGAACAGCAGTACGCAGAGCAGGAAAGCTCCCAGCCCGAAGGCGGACCAGAATGCGACCGTGGTCGGATTGATGCCGGTCTGGATGGTCAGGGCCAACCACTTGTGCTCCAGCTTGGTCATCTCCTCCGGCCGGATGGAGAGCAGCACCTTGGTCAGGATCTGCTGCAACATGGGATCCTGCTGATGCACCGCCATGGCGATAGGCACCCTCAGCTCGTTGCCGGAAAACACCACCTGATAGCGATTGTTGAACCCTTTTTGCAACGCCTGCTCCAGGGTAGTCATGCTCATCAGCACATAGTCGACCTGGTGTCCGTCCAGCAGCGGCAGCAGTTTGGTGTCGCTGCTCACCGCCACTGGGTTGGCGCCCACCTCCTTGAGTACCAGCTCCTCCACCGAGCCGCCGACGATCCCCACTCGGCGTCCCTTGAGCTGGTTGAGATTGTCCAGCTCCTCGCTTCCCTGTCTGGCGGCGATCACCCGATGGATGAAGGCATAGTCAGGGCTGAACAGGGCATATTGACGCCGATCGGCGGTCGGAGTCATGGCCGGGATGAAGTCCAGCTTGCGTGCCTGCAACAGTGCCTGGGTCTCGGCCCAGCTGCTGGTGGGAACCAGGGTGAACCGTAGGCCAGAGCGCAGGCTCACCAGCTTGAGCAGGTCGGCGATGAAGCCCTTGAGCTGACCGCTACCGTCAATCTCGCTCACCGCCGGCCAGTCCGGTGCCACCCCAAAACGCAGAGTCGGGTGGCGGGCCAGCCAGTCCAGTTCACTCTGGTTGAACACTATCTGACGGGGACCGTTGGTCAGCTCATAGTCGACTATCCCGCCGGTCTCCAGAATGCGGCGCCGCTCATCCAGCGGAATGTCGTTGAGGGCCAGCTCCAGCAGACCGAGCAGCCCCTGATTGTCGGGGCCCACCGCCATGGCCAGCGAGGTATCCGTCACCCACTCCGGGGTGATCACCTTGAGCCCTGTCTGTGGTTGCAGCCGCTGCTGGCGCATCAGGGAGGGCAGGTCGGAGAGATAGGCATCCGCCAGCCCCTTCTTGACCATGAAAACCGCCTCGTCACTGCTGTCCGCCTCGGTCAACTGGCTCATTCCAAGCTCTGCCAACTCCTCGCAGGAGCTGAAACCGTGCTCGCACACCCAGCGCAACCGGCGAGCCTCAGCCAGGGTCGGCTCCCCCTCATCCCGTGTCAGCAGAACGGCGCGCGGCAGGGTCATCAGATCCGAGGTAAAACGCATCTGCTGCTGGCGCGACTGGCTCGGCGTCACGCCGATCAGCATGTCCACCTCCCCATCAAGCAACGCCTGCTGGGTCGCTGCGTAGTAGGGATAGGTCTTGTAGCGCACGGTCAGCCCCAACCGGTCGGCAATCAGTTTGGCAAAGTCGTCGAGCGGGCCGCTGAAGCCGCCCCGCCCGTTGGTGTAGATGTAGGGTGGCCAGGCCATCGATGGCATGCCTACCACCAGGTCGCTACGCGAGGCGAGCCACAATCGCTCCGCCAGCCCCAGCTGATCCCTGTCCAGAGAGGCTTCTGCCGCAGCCACATGGCCACAACAGATAAACCAGCACAATAAAATAGCGCGAATGCAAAGGCGCAACATGGATGACTCCTGAACAGATCGGAGAGCGATCATAGGGATTTTGGCAAAATGTGCGAATAGAAATTCGTAGTAGAACTCGTCCGGATACGAAAAACGGCAGGCTCACGCCTGCCGTTTTCTAGCAAGAATGGGGCCAGGCCCCACATCATCAGGTTATTCGATTCCCGAGTCGGAAGCCGGTTTGATATTCCCGCTCACGGATGTGGGCGATCTGCACATTTTGCCCTTCCAGCCCGATGTCCTTGAGCAGAGCAGGCGACAGCTGCAAATAGCTGATACGACGCTCCAGCCGGGTAATCCGTTTCTGGACCAGGGTCTCGACGGTGCGCAGCAGGGTCAGTTCGATAGACATAATATTCTCCAGTTGAACGTGCGGTTCCCCCGGAGAGAAGAAGAGATCACCCTGCGGGACAACCGCGGGTGATGAAAAAGCAGGTGTTACCTGTTTCCTCCACGCGGCAGAAAAAGAGCACGAGTATTCGCGCTGCTGATGCAGCGGTCGAACGCAACGTTTAGCATTGAATGTTGCATATCCGTCTCCTTACCGTGTGAAAGTTGAACAAGTTGCCACAGTCTAAAAAAAGACCGAATTTTATACAAGAACCTCACCCCCCATATGGGGAGGTGAGCCATCTATCAATACTCATCCGGAACAGTCATGCAGACGCCATCACGCTCAGATGCCGGACAGCAGCCGAAACTCCTCCAACGCATAGGTGTCCGTCATGCCGCTCACGTAGTCGAGCAGCAGGCGCACCCGGTAATACCACTCCTGCTCCGCCTCCTCGGCAAAACGGGGATCCCGGCTGGCCACCGCCAGCCGGTAGGCCTTGAGATGGCGGGCCGACAGGCGATGGTAAAGCCGGCGGGCAAAGAACAGCTCGCTGCCCCCCTGCCCCGCCAGCAGGCGCTCAAACTGGCTGGCCGGCAGCGCCAGCAGGCAGGCGTAGGTTGAGAGCACACCGCGCAGGGCGGCGTAGCCCTCCAGCTCCAGCGCCTCCACCTCGGGGCGCATGAACACCAGCTCGCGCGCTACCCGCTTGAGGATGTCGAGCACCCGTGCCGCCGGCGCCTGGCCGTGCAGCAGGGCCTGAGGATAGGCGCCGCTCAGGATCTGGGTGTGCTCGCTCACATAGGTGCTGGCGGCCAGCGCCACCAGATCCCGGGTCAGCTGTTGGCGGAAATGGGGAAAGAAGCCGCGATCCGAGTCGACGGCCGCACTCAGCAACGCCGCCATGTAGTCACCACCATCCGCCTCCCGCAGCGCCTGCAGCAGCTCGCCGAGACCGAGGATGCGCCGATCCACCGCATCTTCCAGATCCGCGATGCAGTAGGAGATGTCGTCCGCCGCCTCCATGATGTAGACCAGCGGGTGACGACAGCCGGCGGCCAGCCCCAGGCTCTGGCCGAGGGCGCTATAGAGTGGTTGTTCGCTGAAGAAGATGCCGCGCTTGCTGCTCCAGCCATGATGCTGGCCATAGTAGGGGGTTGCCTGCCGGCCCGCCGGCGGTTGCTGCGGATATTTGCACAGTGCCGCCAGCTGCCCCAGGGTCAGATTCAACTCGTGCAGGCTGTGTACCAGCCGCAGACTCTGGGCATTGCCGTCAAACACCAGCAGATCCTGACGAAGCTCGGCCCACTGCGGGCTGGGCGCCTTGCCCAGCGCAGCGGCAAACAGGCCGTCCAGCTCCTGCGCCAGCCACTGGCTCATCACCTGCTCGCCAAAGTGGCCGAACGGCGGGTTGCCGACGTCGTGCAACAGGCAGGACATCTCCACCAGATTGACGAAGGCCCCCTCGCACACAGCGCCTGCCGGCAGGGCCGCCAGAACGCGGCGGCTGATCTGGCGACCGGTCTCCTGCACTTCCAGTGAATGGGTGAGGCGGCTGCGCACCGAGGCCTTCACATCGAGCGGGAAGACCTGGGTCTTCTGCTGCAGCCGGCGCACCGGCGCTGCCTGCACGATACGGGCGCGATCCTGCTCGGTCGCCTCCAGCAGTTCCTCGTCACCCCAGGGGTGGATCCGCTCGGGGGTAATCAAACGGCTATACATGTTGCAGCTCCTTGCCAGCGCAGCGCGTTTATGAGAGCAACCAGCGCCGCAAGCGGGCGATATCGCCCGGGTACTCCCGGCGCAGCGTCTCAATCCAGTCTTCCACGTTCTCCCACCAGGCCGGATGATCCGGACTCTGGATCAGCTGGGCCGTCTGCTGCAGCCGGCGCAGGCCGATGGAGCCCGCCGCCCCCTTGATCTTGTGCGCCTCCTCCACCACGCCGGCCTGATCCCGGGCAATCATGTTGGAGTCGAGCACCGCCATGTAGTCGGGCATCATCTTCTCGAACAGCTCGACGCTGGAGAGCAGCACCGGCTTACCCACGGTATCGGCATAGTCGGTGAGGAAGGGCAGGTCCAGCAGCGCATCCTGGCTGACGGTATCGGCCTGCTCGTCCGCCTCGTCCCCGGCCAGATCGGCAAACAGGTGGCCAATCACCTCCCGCACCGCCTTCGAACCGAGCGGCTTGTTGATCACATCCTGCATGCCGTGATCCCGGTAGTACTGGCGATCGCCGGTGGCGTTGGCGGTGAGCGCCACCATGGGCGGCAAACTTTCGCCGTAGCGGGCGAGCAGTTGCTCCGCCACATCGAACCCCGTCATGTCCGGCAACTGGATGTCGAGCAGGATCAAGTCGAAATCATCCGGGTTGGCCATGGCCAGCGCCTGGGCGCCATCGCGCGCCACCTTGACCTGGTGGCCAAGCTTGCTCAGCAGGGCGCAGGCCACGGTCACGTTGAGCTCGACGTCCTCCACCAGCAGGATGTCGAGGGACGGCATCTCTGGCTCGGGGGCGGACACCTCTCCCTCGATGCACTCCACCTCCAGCTCGGCGGTAAAACAGGACCCCTCGCCCGGATCGCTGTCCACATAGAGCTGGCCGCCCATCGCCTGCACCAGCTGGCGGGAGACCGCGAGGCCGATGCCGGTGCCGGTGGCGTGCTTCTTGCCCTGTACTTGGTAGTACATGGCGAAGATCTTCTCCTGCTGGGCCCGTGGAATGCCGATGCCGGTATCCTCCACCTCGAAGTGCAGCGCCAGCTTGCCCGGCGCGTCGGCAGCATGGGCTAGGCAGCGTACCGTCACCCCGCCTTCGTCGGTGAACTTCACTGCATTGCCCACCAGGTTCCACAGCACCTGGCGCAGCCGGGTGCCGTCCGCCATCACGAACTGCGGCATGTCCCCATCCCGATCGAAGTGCAGATAGAGCCCCTTCTGCTCCGCCTGGATACGCGACAGCGTCTCCAGCTCATCGAGGAAGGCGGGCAGATCAATGCGGGTCGGCGCAATCTCCAGCCGGCGCCGATCCAGTTTGTCCAGATCGATGATGTCGTTGAAGATGTTGCCAAGGGTCACCGCGCTCAGGTGAATGGTCTTGAGCTGCTGATGCCGCGTGGGATCGAGCGGCGTATCCATCAGCATGCGGCTCAGGCCGACGATGCCGTTCAAGGGGGTGCGCAGCTCGTGGCTGATGGTGGAGATGAAGGTGGTCTTGTCGCGGCTCGCCTTCTCCAGCTTGTCCTGGTACTGCTTGCGCTCGGTGATGTCACGGCCAAAGCCGAGCAGGCCGAGCCGCTTGCCGAAGCGGTCGAAGAAAGGCACCTTGCGCAGCTCGAAGTAGGCCTTGCGGCCATCGGGGTACTCCAGCCACTGCTCATAGGTGAGCGGCTCGTTGCTGGCGAAGACCTGCTTGTCGGTCTCCACCACCTTGCTGGCGATGTCGTGCTTGTAGACGTCGAAAGGGGTCAACCCGATGAGCTCGGCCTCCACCTTGCCGGTCAGCTCCTCCATGGCGCGGTTGCAGCCGGAGAACTGTTCGTCTTCGTTGCGGTAATAGACCAGATCGGGAGAGCAGTCGATGAAGGAGCGCAGCAGGGCGGTACGCTCGCCCAGGTGCAGCTGGGCCTTCTCGCGCTGGAACACCTCGTTCTCCAGATCCTCGATGGCCTGCTGGCGCAGGGTCTCGGCCCGGTTGGTCTCGGCGATCTGGGCGTTGAGACGGCTGATGTTCTCCTGCAACTGGCTGTTGAGCTCGAGATCCCGCTCGCGCATGTCCTGCAGCTTGCGCACCATGCGGGTCAGCCGCTGGCGGGAGTCCTCCAGTTGATCCACCACGATGGAGAGAAAATAGACGGCCCAGGGGGTGACCAGCAAGCCAAAGAAGACCGAACGCACCAGGTCGACGATATCCACGGTGCCGCGCAGAAACAGGGTGACCCCCATCTGGATGGAGACGGCCAGCACTATGATGCCGGTGGCCAGGAACATGCTGAATCGCACCAGCCCCAGCTTGGTCATCAGGTCGACGTAATATTGCGCCCAGGATTTTATTTGTTTCATCTTATTGTTTTCTCCCCGATATTCGCCGAACAGAATACCAGCACAGCACGCCGAACTCTTCTGCCATCGCACGATAAATTATCGATTAACCTCCTCCTTGCGCTGGGGTAGCATGCCAGAGTCAATTCGGTCAGCCCGCATTAAGCCAGGCTGGCTATAATGCTCGGCCGTTCAATCAACCAACTGATATTTCAGGAGCCTCATCGATGCGCAATCTCACCCTGCTGAGTCTTGGCCTGCTGGCAGCCAATGCCGCCCACGCCGATCTGGGCGAGATCCCCAAGCAGTCCGGCTGGTCCGGTTTTCTGCTGGGCGGGGTCAACGCCGTCAGCTACAAGTCCAACTTCTACGCGGGCGATGACAACCACAGCCGTATCAATGATCTCGGTTCACCCGACAGTGAAAGCGGCCTGACCCCGCTGCTCAACGCAGACATCCGCTACACCTTCGCCGATACCCGTACCCAGATTTTCCTCGGCAACCTGATCCAGGACGCGGTGCGCTTCGACTTCACCCAGCAGCTAGGCCTGCGCCAGGAGATGGGTGACAAGGGCATAGTTGCCACCTCGCTGGTGTTCAACGTCATGCCGGTGGAGCTGTGGAGCGACCCCTTCGCCACCGGCGTGGATCGCAGCTCGACCGATCTGAAGTCAAAAGGGGCGCGTTTCGCCTGGGACAAGATCTGGGGCAGCAACTTCTACGGCAACCTGACCACCCGGGAGGTGGACATGGACGAGGAGCGCAGCGGCCAACAGTATGACCAGAGCCACGGCACCCACTACGCCGGCATGCTGGATCGCAACGGCAAGGTGCACGACATGGAGCTCTCCTACCAGTTCCATTTCGACGGCAACCAGTTGCTGGAGCCAGCCATCCTCTACAAGGAGGCCCGCCTGGACGGCAGCGCCGAGAGCTTCAAGAACACCGGCCTGAAGCTGACCTACGCCAAACGCGGCCCCCAGTGGTCCATCGTCAGCAACCTCTACGCCGGCAAGCGCAAGTACGACGAGGCGAACCCCATCTTCGGCCAACGTGCCGACGCGGACGAATTCGCCGTCAACAGCACCTTCTTCTGGCACAACCTGTTCGGCGTCAAGGCCCTGGCCGCCACCTTCACCGCGGCCTACTCCAATGCCGACTCGGACATCGACTTCTACGACAGCCAGTCCACCCGTTTCAGCACGGGTCTGCTCTACAACTTCTAAGACCGACCCGCACCAACAAACGAGGCCACCCCATGGGTGGCCTCGTGCATTGCGGACGGCGGAAAAATCAGATCCCGAGGGAGTCCAGCAGATCGTCGTGGTCGTTGACCGCCGGGGCGGCGGCCGGAGCCGGCTGGGCAGCCTCGCGCTTGGTCTGGGCGATCAGGGCATCGGGATCCAGCTCCTCCTGATCCATGCCGTCGTTGTGGATGCGGATGAACTCGGTCTTGTCCATCGCCAGCTCCAGATAGAAGATGTTGTTGCGGGCAGTGAAGAAGGTGACCCGGCGCGACTCCGGGCTGTCGAGGTTGGTATCGACGCTCAGCATCACCTGCTTGTTGAGAGCCAGCATTTTCGGCTGGTTCTGGGTGATGTGGGTCTGCAGATCCCGGCCCACCTTGACGGTGAAGCTGCCGACGATCTGGTTCATCAGCTCACCCATGACGTTGCTCACCTCGTCCGAGGTGTGGGAGATGGCGAGATCTTCCTTGGATAGCCCCATGCTGAGCATGTAGCTCTCGTAGAGCTCCATGGCGGCGGAGGCGGAGAAGTTGATCACCACCAGGCCGGAGAAGCCGCCGTCAAACAGCACGAAGCAGCCGATATCCGGCTTGAGGCAGGTCTTGCTGATCCGCTGCACCATGCCGGAGAAACGCACCTGACTCTGGGTTGCCGCACTCAATACATCCGTCACCGAATGGCACAGGCTCAACAGCACGTCCTCTGTGGTCAATACGGTATCATCGTCGGCTCTTGTCACTATCATGGGACCTTCCTGAACATCGAAAATGGGCTTATCTATACCATAACTCTAACAGATAGCGCGGCCCGGGCGTCGAAATAGCGAGCCGCCTCTCACTTGATTCAACTGTCAGTTTCAAGGGGAGTGAATCCGGCCAGATTGGCCAGCTTGAGCCGCCAGCCAGCGGCTTCCCGCTGCAGAGTCGATTCATCATAGGGCAAGGAGGGATGAGCCCCCCAGATGGGGCCAGGCCAGGCCTTGTCGGTACTGAAACGGGCCACGTGGTGCAGATGCAGCTGGGGCACCAGGTTGCCAAGCGCCGCCACGTTGATCTTGTCCGGGCGCAGCGCCTGCTCCATCAGGGTCGCCACCGCGCAGGACTCCTGCATCAGCTGCTGTTGCTGGGCCGGCGCCAGGTGGTGAATTTCCCGCAGATTGGCCACTCTCGGCACCAGGATGAGCCAGGGATACTGGCTGTCCTTGGCCAGCAGGACGCGGCAGAGAGGCAGATCGCCGAGCAGGCGGGTATCCGCCTGCAGGCGACTGTGCAATTCAAACATGAAGACCTCGTTGCAATAAGATGGGCGCTAGACACGATGAGAGCCCCCACGTTACTGCAACGGACGGCAAACTTAAAGCCGCGGCACGGCCCAGCTGACAAAGCGCTTGCGAAGGGCCGGCTCCGCTTTGAGGAAGAGTTGCTGCAACTGCCCCTCCAGCTCGCTGGCCGCTACCGGCGCAACCTCTCTGGCGACCACGGCCGCGGGAATTGCAGAAACAGAAACCGCCGTCAGCGCCGCCTTGCCACTACTCTGATTGTATTCGGCCAGCTTGGCGCGCCAGTCCATGCCGATCAGCATGCCGCTGGTCACCAGCGCATCCTGCTCGCTCGCCATCACCTTGCCGTCGGCCTGCAGCCCCATGACGGGAGACTTGGCATACTGCGCCATGCCCCGCTCATCACTCGGCAAATTGGCGACCAGCTGTAATTGTTGCTGGCTGGCCTGATAGCGCAGCACCTGAGGTGCGGAGCGCAGCTGGCGGTCATTCTCGCTGCTGCTGCGACTCGGGATCACCCCTTCATAACGCACCAGCAGCTGCTGCTCGCCATCCGGCAGGGTGGCGTGCTGCTCGTCGTGCAGGGTGCCGGCGCTCACCGCCAGGATCTGGAAATCCGCCGGCACCGTCACCTCAACCGCAGCGTGCGCCGAGCCTGTGCCCAGCATCATGTTCATGCCCAGGGCGGCGCACAGCAGCGACACACCATTTCGATATCGACAACCCTTCATCTTCGTTCATCTTCCTGATCGCGTTGATGGGCGCAGGCTAGCAGCCGAAGATGACAGAAAAATAACGGCAACTCAGAGCAGGTATTGGGGCCGCTCGGCAAACCACTGGGCCAGCACCTGCTTGAACAGCCTGATCTTGCGCGGCACCCGCCGCTGCTGGGCATGAAGGATATGAAGCGGGTGCAGGCCGCTGTGCCAGCCGTCGAGCACGGTCACCAGCTCCCCTGCCGCCAGCATGGCTTCCACTGCAACCAGCGGACACTTGGCATAGCCCAGCCCCGCCCGGGCCAGCTGCAGCGCTGTGCTGTAGTGATTGGCCCGCACCTTGCCTTGCACCAGGATGTGCGCCTCCTCCCCCTCCCGGTTGAAGTGCCACTGCTCCCAGGCCGGGTTGCTCCCCATGAGCAGGCAGGCACGCCCGCTGAGCTCATAAGGGGTGGCCGGCTTGCCCTCCCTTGCCACCAGTGTGGGGCTCGCCACCACCACATCCCTGAGCCGGCCCAGCGACATGGCCACCAGGTTGTCGGGCACCTCGCTCATGGCTCGCAGGGCGATGTCATGCTCACCCTGGCTCATGTCGACCATCTGATTGGTGAAGTTGAGCTCGACCGCAACCCCGGGGCAGAGCTCGGCAAAGCGAGCCAGCAGCTCGCTCACCATGCGATCGCCGGCGCTGATCGGGCAGGTGAAGCGCAGCCGGCCGCCATCCTCCTCGGTCAGGGCCTGGATATCCTGCTCCGCCTGGCGGGCCAGCGCGAAGATCTCCCCCGCCTGCAGGTAGAGGGTGGAGCCCGCCTCGGTCAGGCTGAGCCGGCGGGTGGTGCGTTGCAGCAACTGGGCATTGAGGGAGGACTCCAGCGCACTGACATGACGGCTCAGCATCCCCTTGCTCACCCCCAGCGCATCGGCGGCGGCGGAGAAACTGCCCCTTTGTACCACTTCGTAAAAACTGGCCAGATGGGTGATGTCCATCATTAGCTCCAATTTGGAAACAATGGGTTTATTTTACGCGCTTTTTCCCCTTTTTTAGCGCGCTAGAATCAACACATCCCAACCAGGAGTGACTGAGATGAAGATTGTGATTGTGGGTGCCTCCGGCACCATAGGTTCTGCCGTCAGCGACTTGCTTGCAAAGGATCACCAGGTGATCCGGGTCGGCCACAGCCAGGGGGATGCCAGGGTCGACATGCGCGATCCCGCCTCCATCAGGGGGCTGTTTGCCAAGCTGGGGCAGTTCGATGCGCTGGTGGTGGCCAGCGGCAGTGCCGCGTTCAACGCCCTGACCGAGATGACCGATGAAGAGTGGCAGCTGGGGATCCAGAGCAAGCTGATGGGCCAGATCAACCTGACCCGCGCCGCCATCCCCCACCTCAACGACAAGGGCTCCATCACCCTGATCAGCGGCATTCTGAGCGAGGAGCCCATCAACTGGGGCGCCAGCGTCACCACCATCAACGGCGCCGTCGAACACTTCGTCAAGGCGGCCGCCTGCGAGCTGCCGCGGGGCCTGCGCATCAACGTGGTGAGCCCGACCGTGCTGGCGGAGTCGATGGACAAATACGCCGCCTTCTTCCCGGGCTT
This sequence comes from Aeromonas sp. A35_P, assembly GCF_002259925.1. NCBI lineage: Bacteria > Pseudomonadati > Pseudomonadota > Gammaproteobacteria > Aeromonadales > Aeromonadaceae > Aeromonas > Aeromonas sp. A35_P. The sequence continues at coordinate 66,308 of NZ_NEVB01000187.1, forward strand.
CGTCCCCGTGCCCGCCGCCAGGGTGGCCCAGGCATACCAGAAGTCGGTACTGGGGGTACAGACCGGCCAGGTGTTCAGGGTCAACGGCTGATCGCCGCCCTTTTGCCGCCCAGCCGGCACGGCAAGAAAAACGGGCCCCGTGATGGGGCCCGTTCAGTTGCTGTTTGCGCACTGGCTGGCGTGGCAAACGTTTGTTTTTACGGCAGTAAAAAAGGCGGTACGCCTCAGTCGATCAGCCCGTACTGCTCGCGCAGCACCTCGATGATCTCCTGCTTCGGATTGGCGCTGCGTACCAGCGGCTGACCGATGATCTTCTCGGCGATCCCCACGTAGGTGTTGGAGATGTCCATCATCACCTCGGTCGGCAACTTGTTGTCGCGGGCCAGGGCGAAGCGCTCCGGCATGCGGTGCTTGTTGAGCAGGATGTCCGGATCCGGGAAGTGATTGAGCAGCCACTGGCGGAAACCCTCTTTCGACTTCTCGACGATCTGGCCGTCGCGCAGGGCTGCGCCATCCCAGATGCGGGAGCTGTCAGGGGTGCCCACTTCATCCATGTAGATCAGCTTTTCGTTGCCGGCGGCATCCTGGACGTAGCCAAACTCGAACTTGGTGTCGACGAAGATCTGATCCAGCTCGGCCAGCGCGTCGCTGATGACGTTGAAGCCCTCTTTGAGCAGCACTTCGTAGCGGTCGATGTCGGCCGGCTTGCTGAAGTTGAAACCCTGGTAGTGGCGCTCGATGTCGGCACGGGAGACGTTGACGTCATCGGCTTCCGGCACGCCGTCCAGCCCGGTCAGCACGCCCTTGGTGGAGGGGGTGATGAGGATCTCAGGCAGCTTCTGATCCTTTTTCAGTCCTTCCGGCAGGGTGATGCCGCAGAACTCGCGCTCGCCATCCTTGTAGGCACGCCACATGGAGCCGGTGATGTACTGGCGGGCGATCGCCTCGATCATCACGGGGCGGGCTTTTTGCACGATCCAGACGAAGGGATGGGGGATGTCCAGGATATGGCTGTCGGCCAGCCCCTTCTCCTTGAACAGCTTGAACCAGTGGCTGGAGATGGCGTTGAGCGCAGCCCCTTTGCCCGGCACGCCGTTGAGCCCGTCCACGCCCTGCCAGATGCAGTCGAAGGCCGAGATCCGGTCACTGATCACCATGATGGCGAGCGGCGCATCCGCCGGTACGTCGTAACCCTTCTCGCGGATGAGGCGGGCACTGTCTGCGGCGGTCAGCCAGTAGACGCTGCGCACCTTGCCGGAATGGACGGGTTTATCGGTACGGATCGGCAAATCGTCGTTCACCGCCAATACTTGATCTGCAAGACTCATGGTAAGTAACACTTCCTGTTTGTGGGGGGTTAACATAACAAAACAGGGGCACAAGGCCCCTGTTTCTATTCTGTTTTTGCAGCTTGGTCAGCCAGACCCTTGGCGAACGCCTCGGACAGGCTGATGTACATCTGGGAGATGACGCCGGACGACACGGGCTTCTTGTCCTTGTCGAACAGGGTGATGGAGGTCTTGCCCCCCGCCATCTCGCCAAGCTGGAAGCGATACTTGTCTTCGTCCAGCTTGAACGGCTCGCTGCCCTTGGCCTTCCAGAATTCGCTGCCCGGCTCGTCGTACTCCACGTCGATCCAGCCCAGCGACTGCTGGGTATCCTTGATGGTGAACCCGTAAGCCGGCAGCACCTGATTGAGACGACGCCACACCTGGTCAAACGAGCCGTCGGCGATCCAGGCGCTCAGCTCGTTGTTGTCCAGACCCAGCTCCAGCCCCATGCCATCGTTGGCCTTGTGCTGCTCGCGGGACTTGAGCTGCTTGTCGTAGTAGAGCGAGAACTGGTTGAGGGCCCGGGTCGCGTAGCGCTGGGCATCGGCCGGCGTCAGCTCCTTGCTGGTCTCGCCATCGACGGTCTCTTCATGATCCAGTACCCGGACCGACATGTTGACGGCGTGACGCTGAGGATCGTTGCGCAGGGTGAACTGGTAGCGCTGGCGAATGACGAAGTCATCGTCCTCTTCGCTCCAGCCGTCGAGCGCCTTGGTGTTGTCAAACCAGCCGGTCTGCAGTACGCCGGCCTGCTGGTCCAGCTTCTCGGTGGTGACCTTGTACTGGGCGAGGAAGTTCATCAGGAAGGCCCAGGTATCGCGCTCCACGCTCTGGGAGGTGCTGAGGGCATAGAAGGCCATGGTGGGCTCACCGGCATTGGTCACCACCTGGCTGCCCGGTACCACTGTCAGCAGCTGAGCAGGCGGACGCACATCCACCTTGGCCCCCAGGGCGCCGTCACGGCTGCTCTCTGGCAGGGGCGGAATGTCGAAACTGCTGTTAAAGGCGGGGGTACTCAACCCGGCCGGTACCAGGAAAGCACGGCCTTCAAGGCGGGCATCCTCGTACTCGAAACCACGGTTGGCCATCTTGCGTTCCTGGGGTGAGCTACAGGCTGCCAGCACGGCAACGGTCGCCACGCTCAGCACCAGGCGCACTGCATTTCCCTTTCCATTTGCTTTAAACACTCGCCATCAACTCCGCAGTCGTCAGTGCTCGCGCCATCGCCCGCTCGCCCTCGGCAGTGAGGTCGGTGAGCGGCAGACGCAAGGTGGCCGTCGCAATCAATCCCAGCTGGGCGCAGGCCCATTTCACCGGGATGGGGCTCGGTTCGCAGAACAGAGTCTGATGCAACGGCATCAATCGATTGTTGATGTCATGCGCCCGCCCGGCATCGCCGGCCAGCGCAGCACGACACATGTCGGCCATCTGGGCCGCTGCAATATTGGTGGTGACCGAAATGACACCGTCACCGCCTTGCAGCATAAAATCACATCCACTGGCATCATCGCCACTATAAAGTGCGAATTGCGCACCACACAGCTCACGCAGCAGCGGCGTACGGCTCAGATCCCCGGTGGCCTCTTTCAGGCCTATGATGCCGGGCACCCTGGCCAGTCTGGCTACCGTTTCCGGTTTGAGATCGCAACCGGTACGACCGGGCACATTATAAAGAATTTGGGGCAGACCACTAGCCTCGGCGATCGCACAATAGTGACGATAGAGACCTTCCTGGGTGGGTTTGTTGTAATAAGGTGTGACCGAGAGACCCGCTACCACGCCGGTTTCGGCGAAGCGCTTGGCCAGGGCGACGGCATGGGCGGTATTGTTGGAGCCACAGCCGGCGATGACCGGGATGCGTCCGGCGGCCAGTGCCACGGTTTTCTCCACGACGGCAATGTGCTCCTGCTCGCTCAGGGTCACCGACTCCCCCGTGGTCCCCACCGCGACGATGGCGCTGGTTCCGGCGCTGACATGATACTCGACCAGATTGGCAAGACTGGCCCAATCGACTTCACCTGAAGCCAGCATGGGGGTAACGAGGGCAACAATACTACCGCGCAACATGGATATTTCTCCCGATTTTCAGGGGCGTTATGGTAAAGCTGCCCCCTTGGAAAAACAAGGGAGGCCACGGCCAAGCCGTGTTACCATCCGGCACACACAGCCGTGCGCAAGCGCCGGAAACTGGCGCCGGATACGGCCCGCCACCACCCGGCAGGACGCTTGCCACAACGAGATTCTCAGCAGGGTCGCCACGCGGCCGCGCGGGCCAGCTCCCTTCGGTCGACGTGCCCGCCGCCCGCATTCGCCACCTGCTAATGGACGAGAGAAGATTTATGACTCATTACCTGGTCGTAACGGCCATAGGCACGGACAGGCCTGGCATCGTCAATGAGGTCACCCGCCACGTCAGTGGTTGTGGCTGCAACATTGTCGACAGCCGTCTTGGCATCTTCGGCAATGAATTCACCTTCATCATGCTGCTGTCCGGTGACTGGAACAGCCTGATGCAGCTCGAGATAAGCCTGCCCCTGCGCAGTCAGGAGTGGGACCTCATCACCATGATGAAACGCACCGAGCGCCACCAGTCGCTGCAATACGACATCAGCGCCAACGCCGAGATCCTGATCCGGGACCAGCCGGGCATCGTAAGCCAGTGCACCCAGTTCTTCAGCGATCACGGCTGGGACATCCAGGCCATGCAGACCATCACCCTGGAACAGCAGCCGTTCAACCTGCTCAAGGCCAGCTTTCAGCTCAATCTGGCCAAGCAGGGAGAGGCGGCCGGCTCGCAGGCGGCCTTCGCCGGATTCTGTCGTGAACTGGGCGCAGAATCGTTCGAATTCATCGTCAACAACAAACACGCCTGACGGCTCATCAAGGAGATCCCATGCAACCTTTATCCGCTGGCAGCCTGGCCCCCGACTTTTCCCTCTCCGACCAGGACGGCAACCAGGTGCGCCTGGCCGACCTGCGCGGCAAGAAAGTGCTCGTCTATTTCTACCCCAAGGCGATGACCCCGGGCTGCACCACCCAGGCCTGCGGCCTGCGCGACGTCAACGCCGAACTGGCCGCCCTCAATGTGGTGGTGCTCGGCATCAGCCCGGATAGCGCCAAGCGGCTGAAAAAATTCGAAGAGCGCGACAGCCTGAACTTCCGCCTGCTGGCCGATGAAGATCATGCGGTGGCCGATGCGTTTGGCGTCTGGGGCCCGAAGAAGTTCATGGGCAAGGAGTATGACGGTATCCACCGGCTCAGCTTCCTCATCGACGAAGAGGGCAAGATTAGCCATCGCTTCGACAAGTTCAAGACCAGCGATCACCATCAGGTGGTGCTCGATCTGCTCAAGGGCTGAAACCCCAGATACCGGTACTGCTGATATGGAAAGGGCCTGCAAGCGCAGGCCCTTTTTTATTCGCATGTCGCAGCCTTTCTGCATTGCAGACGGGGGGCACGCAATATTCCCCTTTCGGTCACCTGCCCGGATGAGGGGCGGCAGCCTTGTTGTTTTCCATGGCGGGGCAATGTGCATCCGTAACGGGATGCCTTGGTGACGGGTCTTTCGGTACAAGCCAAATGACGCCCTTATTGTTGCGCCAACGGGCCAGAAAGCAAGGTGCCGGCCGTTACATTTAATTAACCAACCCGCGCCTGCGCTGATTTAGCGCCCCGCAATCTCGCCAACCTCCCCTGCCAGATCAAAAAATTCATCCTATATATGGGTTAACGTGACCCCAGTTTCATTTTCCAGTGAGAAAAGCCCATGAACATGAGCCACACCGAACGTCTGATCCTGAGCAACCAGTACGAGATCCTGGCCAAACTCAATCCGGAGAAGGCGGCGTTTTATCAACGGGCCAGCACCATCATCGAGCGCGGCTACTGCCTGCAGATCCTCGAACTGGAGAAGAGCTTCGGCCATCTGGACCTCGCCACCTGCCAGGAGGTGATCGACACCCTGGAGCTGCACCATGCGCTGGCCATCTCCTGGGGCAACCTGGACACAGCCGATCAGGGCGAAATCAATGCCAGCCGGCTGGAGTTCAACGGCTACAGCCGCAGCCAGGAGCGGGAGCTGGCCGACTACGTCTGCTTCCTGCTGGAGGTAGACAAGCGCTTCCCCGAACTCAAGTGCCCGTGCGACGAGCTCTCCAGCGACATCGCCATGCGTGACAAGTACCAGCGCATGCTGGCGGCCTGGCGCCAGTGCCCGCGCCAGTACAAGCTCTCCATCCAGGAGATCCGCAAGGTATTGGCAGCCTGATCCGGCAGCCATGAAAAAGGCGCCGCGAGGCGCCTTTGTCCGGTTGGCAGGCCCGTGGGGCCTCACTCGTAGAGGAAGGATTTGTCCAGCTGCTTGAAGGCGGCATTGAGGGTATCGGCCAGCTCTTCGTATCTCGGCTGGGCCACCAGCTGGCGCTGACCGCCCTGTTCGTTCATCTTGCCGTTGATCTCGCGATACCAGCTGGCAAGGGAGGGCGGCAACCGGGTATCGGCACGCTGGCCAAGCCAGTAATAGCCCTGCAGCGGCAGGCTGAGCAGAAACAGCACCGAGGTCATGACGGAAGGCCAGTAGTGCTGCTCGCCAAACTGGAACTGCAGCATGACGCTGAGCACCGCCAGCGCAGGAATCACCTTGAGGGCGAACTCGGTGGCCTTGATCACCCGATTCTCCGGGAACATGGAATTAAGCTCGGGACGGCGGGGCCAAAGGGTCATATAATGACGGCCTTGCTGTAACTTAGTTCCAAAAATGTTCATGCTCATGCTACCTCCGAGCTCTTTTTGAACGTATTAACGGCAAAACCACGACAATATTTGATGCACAATAACAAAGGTTGAGGATGACTTTGTTATTTTTCAACAATCGGGTTATCCTTTGTACGCCCAATTTTTGCGCCAACGGCCTGCCGTTGAGCCGTCAGGGACGTCTGGATTTCGGGTCTTGTATCACTATACAAGGGGCAAGCAACAGATTGCCAACCCTCATAAGGATAAGTTGAAAGTTTTTGGACACAGCGCGTCCAACGCATCCTCCTACACAACCCAATCTGCGATAGGATTTATTCATGAGTAAGCTGGTTCTTGTTCTTAACTGTGGCAGCTCTTCCCTGAAGTTTGCTGTCATTGACGCAACCACCGGTGATGACCTGCTGTCCGGCCTGGCCGAGTGCTTCAACCTCGACGACGCCCGCATCAAGTGGAAACTGAACGGCGAGAAAGGCAGTGCCGATCTGGGCGCCGGTGCCGCTCACCAGGAAGCGCTGGACTACATCGTCAACAAGATCCTGCCGCTCAACCCGGAGCTGTCCAAGAACCTGATCGCCATCGGCCACCGTGTCGTACACGGCGGCGAGCGCTTCACCTCCTCCGTGCGCATCTGCGACGACGTCATCGCCGGCATCGAAGCCGCCGTACCGTACGCCCCGCTGCACAACCCGGCTCACCTGATTGGTATCCGTGAAGCCCGTCGCGTGTTCCCGGCGCTGGCCGAGAAGAACGTGGCCGTGTTCGACACCGCTTTCCACCAGACCATGCCGGAAGAAGCCTTCCTGTACGCCCTGCCGTACAAGCTCTACAAAGAGAACGGCATCCGTCGCTACGGCGCCCACGGCACCAGCCACTACTACATCAGCCTGGAAGCTGCCAAGCAGCTGAACAAGCCGGTGGAAGAGCTGAACATCATCAACTGCCACCTGGGCAACGGCGGCTCCGTCTGCGCCATCAAGAACGGCCAGTCCGTCGACACCTCCATGGGTCTGACCCCGCTGGAAGGCCTGGTGATGGGTACCCGTTCCGGCGACATCGATCCGGCCATCATCTTCTTCCTGCACGACAAGCTGGGCATGAGCGTTGATCAGATCAACACCATGCTGACCAAAGAGTCCGGCCTGCTGGGTCTGACCGAAGTGACTTCCGACTGCCGTTTCGTTGAAGACAACTACGACAGCAAAGAAGAAGCCAAGCGTGCCATGGACGTTTACTGCTATCGCCTGGCCAAGTACATCGGCGCCTACGCCGCCGCCATGGACGGTCGTCTGGACGCCGTGGTCTTCACCGGTGGTATCGGTGAAAACTCCGCCCCGATCCGTGAAATCACCCTGAACAAACTGGGTCTGCTGGGCTTCGACGTCGATCACGACGCCAACCTGAAGGCTCGCTTCGGCAAGGGTGGCGAGATCACCAAGGCTGGCTCCACCAAGGCCCTGGTTATCCCGACCAACGAAGAGTGGGTCATCGCCCACGACGCGCTGGAACTGGTCGGCGCATAATTTCGCTGTAGAGCAAGGCCGCCCAAGGGCGGCCTTTTCCTGATCCCAAAAATGAACAAGGGGTATAAAGTGGCACGCACTATTATGCTTATCCCGGTCGGCACTGGTGTCGGCGTAACTTCCGTGAGCCTTGGCGTCGTTCGCGCCATGGAGCGTCACGGTGTCAATGTCAGCTTCTTCAAACCGGTCGCTCAGCCGCGTCCGGGTGAAACCGGTACCGAGCGTTCCACCGCCGTGATCCGCGCTGCTGCCAACATCAACCCGCCCGAGCCGTTCGCCCTCTCCTACGCCGAGAACATGATCACCTCCAGCAATACCGACATCCTGCTGGAAGAGATCGTGGCCCGCTTTGAAGAGCACGTGAAGGCCAGCGGTGCCGAAGTGCTGGTCATCGAAGGCATGGTGCCGACCGACAAGCAGCCGTTTGCCAACAAGCTGAACTACGACGTCGCCAAGGCGCTGGACGCCGACATGGTGTTCGTGACCCACCCGGGCAACGACTCCAGCCAGAAGCTGAAAGAGCGCATCGAGCTGGCTTGCTCCAACTTCGGTGGCGTCAGCAACCCCCGCATCGTGGGCTGCGTCATCAACAAGGTGGGTGCACCGGTTGACGAGCACGGCGTGACCCGCCCCGATCTGACCGAGATGTTCGAAGCCCATCACCACGGCGCCGACACAGCTCACAACCTGGAAGTACTGCAGGTATTCGGCAAGAGCCCTCTGCGCATCCTCGGCTGCATCCCCTGGAACACCCAGCTGATCGCCCCGCGCGCCAAGGATCTCGCCAAGCACCTGGCTGCCAAGATCCTGCACAAGGGTGAGCTGGACAGCCGCCGTCTGCAGACCGTGACCTTCTGTGCCCGCTCCATCCACAACATGATCGAGCACTTCCGTCCGGGCAGCCTGCTGGTGACCTCCGGCGACCGTTCCGACGTCATCGTCTCCGCCTGCCTCTCCGCCATGAACGGCGTCAAGCTGGGCGCCCTGCTGCTGACCGGCAACTATCACCCGGAACCCCAGGTGATGGCGCTGTGCCAACAGGCCATGGCTACCGGCCTGCCGATCATGATCACCGGCACCAACACCTGGCAGACCGCCGTCAGCCTGCAGAACTTCAACGTCGACATTCCGGAAGATGACCGCGAGCGTATCGAGCTGGTGCAGGACTATGTGGCCGGCCACATCGACAAGCACTGGATCGAGTCTCTCTCCGCCAAGTCCACCCGCTCCCGTCGCCTGAGCCCGCCGGCCTTCCGTTATCAGCTGACCGAGCTGGCTCGTCAGGCCAACAAGCGCGTCGTGCTGCCGGAAGGGGAAGAGCCGCGCACCATCAAGGCTGCCGCCATCTGTGCCGAGCGTGGCATCGCCCGTCCGGTGCTGCTGGGCAACCCGGAAGAGATCCGCCGCGTCGCCGAACAGCAGGGCGTGGTACTGACCGACCGCGTCGAGATCATCGATCCGGTTGCCGTGCGCGAGCGCTATGTGGCCCGTCTGGTCGAGCTGCGCAAGAACAAGGGAATGACCGAAGTGGTTGCCCGCGAACAGCTGGAAGACAACGTGGTACTGGGTACCATGATGCTGGAGCGCAACGAAGTCGACGGTCTGGTATCCGGCGCGGTGCACACCACTGCCAACACCATCCGTCCGCCGATGCAGATCATCAAGACAGCCCCGGGCTCTTCCCTGATCTCCTCCATCTTCTTCATGCTGCTGCCGGACCAGGTACTGGTCTACGGTGACTGCGCGATCAACCCGGATCCCACTGCCGAGCAGCTGGCCGAGATCGCCATCCAGTCCGCCGACTCCGCTGCCGCCTTCGGCATCGAGCCGCGTGTGGCCATGATCTCCTACTCCACCGGCACCTCCGGCGCCGGCGCAGACGTAGAGAAGGTGCGTGAAGCGACCGAACTGGCCAAGGCCAAGCGCCCCGACCTCATCATCGACGGTCCGCTGCAGTACGACGCGGCCATCATGGAGAACGTGGCCAAGTCCAAGGCACCGAACTCTCCGGTAGCAGGCAAGGCCACCGTGTTCGTGTTCCCGGATCTGAACACCGGCAACACCACCTACAAGGCGGTACAGCGCTCCGCTGACCTGGTCTCCATCGGCCCCATGCTGCAAGGCATGCGCAAGCCGGTCAACGACCTGTCCCGCGGCGCCCTGGTTGACGACATCGTCTACACCATCGCCCTGACCGGTATCCAGGCAGCCCAGGCCGAGTAATCGTCCGAGGCTCTGCCTGCTGAAAAACCCGCCGCAAGGCGGGTTTTTTTATGGCTGACTTGGGGAAATGTTGATCCGCAAGATCAAATCGGGATCCTGCCAGGATCCCCCGCTCGGCGACGGGTGCCAGTCCTGCAAGGGCGGCGGGATAAGCAAACACTCACACCCGCCAGAGTCGATTGCACAATTGCGCCCCAGCGCAGATCAGATCCAAATATCCTTTTAAGATCAGCACACTAACGCCAGACACACCGCTAATCTACAGAGTTTTCCACAGCTTTTGTGGATAGTTTACCGATCATTTGAAAGAAAATGACAGACTCGTGTCAGCCCTCCACTCCGCCAGACGCCCACAAGAAAGGGGCTCCGAGGAGCCCCTTTAACCTGCCTGCTGCCAAGCGATGGCTCAGGGACGCAGCGCCTTGTCGGCGCGGGAGATGCCACACACCCCGGAACGCACCACTTCGACAATCTCGTTGGTCTGGGCGGCGGTCTTGATGAAGGCATCCAGCTTCTCGCTGGTCCCCACCAGCTGCACCGTGTAGAGCTCGGGGGTGACGTCGACGATCTGGCCACGGAAGATATCCGCCAGCCGTTTCAGCTCGTCACGACCGCCACCGGCGGCGCGCGCCTTGACCAGGGCGATTTCCCGCTCGATGTGCTCCCCCTCGCTCAAGTCACACACCTTGAGCACGTCCACCAGCTTGTGCAGCTGTTTCTGGATCTGCTCCAGCACCCGCTCGTCACCCATGGTGACTATGGTCATGCGCGACAGGGAGGGATCCTCGGTGGGGGCCACCGTCAGGGTTTCGATGTTGTAGCCACGCTGGGAGAAGAGGCCCACCACACGGCTCAGGGCGCCGGATTCGTTCTCCAGCAGAACGGAAATTATATGTCTCATCAGGTTCTCTCCGTCTTGCTCAGCCACATCTCGTCCATGGCGCCAAATTTGATTTGCATGGGATAGACGTGCTCATCCGGGTCAACCGAGATGTCCATGAACACCAGCCGATCCTTCATGGCGAAGGCCTTCTCCATGGCGCTCTCCAGCTCCGCCGGATCGCTCACCGCAATGCCGACATGGCCATAGGCTTCCGCCAGCTTGACGAAGTCGGGCAGGGATTCCATGTAGGAGTGGCTGTGGCGACCGCCGTAGAACATCTTCTGCCACTGCTTGACCATGCCCAGTGCACGGTTGTTGATGGAGATGATCTTGATGGGCACCCCGTACTGCATGCAGGTAGAGAGTTCCTGAATGTTCATCTGCACCGAACCGTCGCCAGTGACGCAGCAGACCACCGCATCCGGGTTGGCAAACTGGGCCCCCATGGCGGCCGGAATACCGAACCCCATGGTGCCGAGGCCGCCGGAGTTGATCCACTGGCGCGGCTTGGCGAACGGGTAGTAGAGAGCGGCAAACATCTGGTGCTGACCCACGTCGGAGGCCACGAACGCCTCCCCCTTGGTCACCTTGTAGAGGGTCTCTATCACCTGTTGCGGCTTGATCAGGGTGGGGTGGGTCTCGTAGGCCAGGCAGTTGCGCGAACGCCACTGGCCGATCTGGCTCCACCAGTCCGCCAGCGCCTGCTTGTCGTTGTCAAAACCGCACTCGCGGATCACTTCCAGCATCTGCTCCAGCACGGTTTCCACCGAGCCGACGATGGGCACGTGAGCCTGCACCGTCTTGGAGATGGAGGTGGGATCGATGTCGATGTGGACTATGGTGGCGTTGGGGCAGAACTTGGCCACGTTGTTGGTGACGCGGTCATCGAAACGGGCACCCACGGCGAAGATGAGATCCGCGTTGTGCATGCTCTTGTTCGCTTCGAAGGTACCGTGCATGCCGAGCATGCCGATGAACTGCGGATGAGTGCCGGAGAAGGCCCCCAGCCCCATCAGGGTGGTGGTCACCGGCAGGTTCAGCAGCTCCGCCAGCTTGGTCACCAGGTGATCCGCATTGGCGTTGATGGCACCGCCGCCGACGTACATCACCGGGCGGCTCGCCTCCACCAGCAGCTTGGCGGCACGCTTGATCTGGCCCTTGTGACCCGACTTGGTCGGGTTGTAGGAGCGCAGAGAGACCGTATCTGGATACTCGTAGGGGAATTTCTCTTTCGGGTTCTGCACGTCTTTGGGCAGATCCACCACCACCGGCCCCGGGCGGCCGCTGGCGGCAATGTAGTAGGCCTTCTTGATGGCGGCCGGAATGTCGCTGGCTTTCTTGCACAGGAAGCTGTGCTTCACCACCGGGCGGGAGATACCGATCATGTCGGTCTCCTGGAACGCATCCTCCCCGATCATGCTGGTCGGCACCTGGCCGGACAGGATCACCAGGGGAATGGAATCCATGTAGGCGGTCGCGATCCCCGTAATGCAGTTGGTGGCACCGGGACCCGAGGTCACCAGCACAGTGCCCACCTTGCCGGTGGAGCGGGCGTAACCGTCCGCCATGTGCACCGCGGCCTGCTCGTGCCGCACCAGGACATGCTCCATCTTGCCGTTTTCAAAGAGAGCGTCATAGATGTCGAGCACTGAGCCACCAGGGTAGCCGAAAACGTGCTCAACTCCCTGATCTTCCAGCGCTCTAACCACCATCTGGGCGCCTGATAACATCTCCATGATAAAGCCCTCCAGGCTTTGCTCCGTTAAGCGAAAGCTATCGGCAGTCCGCTGCTTCCCGGCACCGCCGGCCCGTGCGTTGTTGTTGTCTGAATACGGACCCGGCGAGTTCGGCGCTGTCGATAGTAGAAAAATAGGTTTTTTCCATCATTCACCCGCAAAGCGGGTGAAAAACCAACTTAACCCGCTTGTGAACGGTTGTCCACGGCTTTGTCTGACCACAACAGTCATAAATTTCAAACAACTATTAAGGAAAGTGCGAACAAGTCCTTGATGC
>NZ_NEVB01000188.1:0-34216 GCF_002259925.1 Aeromonas sp. A35_P
GTTTAACACCATGTATTTAAATACATATTTTGTTTTCTATCGCATCCTGTATGCTGTGGGGCAGTTTGGAGCAGATAAATAAAACTACTGTATATACCCGCTTGCTCACAGGCTTATGCACAGTCTGGGTGGGCAACTTGCGGAATCTGATCCTTTAATTTGTTTATAAGTTTGCTTGAAATCGAAAGTTATTCATGAATGGGGGATTGCAGTCCTTGTTTGCTGCCACGAGGTGAATGTGGAACAATCCCCTTATAGATTCAGCCTTTATAAGGTGATCACGTGATAGATGGCGACGGGTTTCGTCCCAATGTCGGAATCGTGATCTGTAACCGTGACGGACAAGTATTGTGGGCCAAGCGTTATGGGCAGCACTCCTGGCAGTTTCCGCAGGGAGGAGTTGATGACGGTGAGACGCCAGAGCAGGCCATGTATCGTGAGCTGTATGAGGAGATAGGCCTCAAGCCCGAGGATGTGACCATCATGGCGACCAGTCGCAACTGGTTGAAGTATCGCTTGCCAAAACGCCTCGTTCGTTGGGACAGTTCACCGGTCTGTATTGGCCAAAAACAAAAATGGTTCCTGCTGCAGCTGGATCCGGGCAGGGAGTCCAGGATCCAGTTCGGTTGTCATGGTCATCCGGAGTTTGATGACTGGCGTTGGGTCAGCTTCTGGTACCCGGTGCGTCAGGTGGTTTCCTTCAAGCGGGAAGTCTATCGCCGGGTGATGAAGGAGTTTGCCCCGCTGGCGATGCCGGTGCCGGCAGTGCAGGTCAACAAGAAGGATGGGCGGCGTAATCGCGCCCGCTAAGGAGCACAGATTAGTTGTTAACGGAACTCAGACGCATCGTCGAAAGCATGGCCGAAGCCAATACCCTCGAGCTGGCCTTGCAGGCATTGGTCAGCCAGACCCGGCTGGCCATGTCGGTGGACTGCTGTTCCGTTTATGTCTCCGAACCTGAAATGCGCCGCTACCGGCTGGCCGCGACCGACGGTCTGGCCGAGTCGGCGGTGGGCAAGGCCACCTTGCCGTTCGAGCAGGGTATCGTCGGCCTGGTGGGTCAGCGTGAAGAGCTGATCAACCTGGCCGATGCCCCTTCCCACCCCAGTTTCAAATTCCTGCCCGATGTGGCCGAAGAGGCGTTTCGCTCCTTCCTCGGCGCCCCCATCATGCATCAGCGTCAGGTGGTGGGCATTCTGGTAGTGCAGCAGATGGAGAGCCGCCTCTTCGATGAGGGGGAGGAGTCCTTCATGGTCACCCTGGCGGCCCAGCTGGCGGCGCGTATCGCCCAGGCTCAGGCCAAGGGGTGGCTGCAGAAGACCGACTGGAGCAAGCCGCTGCGCGGCATTGCTGGGGCCAGCGGCATCGCCATGGCCAAGGCCTGGGTATGGCGGCCACGCAAGGAGCTGCGCTCCATCACCCCGCGCAAGGATGAGGATCACGCCAGCCAGCTGGCGCGGCTGAACGTGGCGGTGGAAGAGGTGCGCCACGACCTGGAGAGCCTGGCCCTGCGTTTTCGCGAGAGTTACAGCCAGGACTCGGTGGCGATCTTCGACATCTATCTGCATCTGCTGGACGATCCCGGCTACATCAAGCCGATCCGCAACAAGGTGAGCAAGGAGCACTGGACGGCGGTCTCGGCGGTCAAGCTCATCAGCGATCGTCTCATCGAGCAGTTCAAGGGGATGAAGGATCCCTATCTGCAGGAGCGCTCCACCGATGTGAAGGACATCGCTCAGCGGCTCATCAGCCGGCTGGTGCAAAACGAGCCCGAGCATATCGCCATCGGCGAGCCTGTGGTGCTGGTCGCCGACGAGGTGACGGCCACCATCCTCGCCGAGGTGCCCCGCGAGTTCCTGACCGGGGTGGTGTCGCTCAAGGGGGGCACCAACTCCCACGCCGCCATCCTGGCCCGCGCCATGGGGGTGGCGGCCATCATGGGGGTGGATCTGCCGCTCGGCGACATCGGTGGTCGCATGTTGGTGGTCGACGGTTACAGCGGCGATCTCTTCATCGAGCCCAATCAGGTGATCCTGACCGAGTATCGTCAGCTGCTGAGCGAAGAGCGGGCGCTCGATACCCTGGTGCGCAGCGTCGACAATCAGCCCTCCGAGACCGCCGATGGCGTGCCTGTCTCCCTGCTGCTCAACGCCGGCCTCAGCGCCGACACCGAGATCTCTCTCAATCAGCTGGCGGACGGGGTCGGCCTCTATCGCACCGAGATCCCCTTCATGCTGCAGGACAGCTTCCCCTCCGAGTGGGAGCAGACCGCCCGCTATCGCGGCATTCTGGAGACCTATCGCAACCGGCCGGTCTGCATGCGGACCCTGGATGTGGGGGGGGACAAGCAGTTGCCCTATTTCCCCATCGTCGAGGAAAATCCCTTCCTTGGCTGGCGGGGGATCCGGCTCACCCTGGATCACCCCGAACTGTTCCTGGTGCAGCTCAAGGCAATGCTGCGGGCCAGCGAAGGGCTGGACAATCTGGCCATCATGCTGCCGATGATCAGCAGCGTCAGTGAAATCAAGGCCTCTCGCCGCCTGCTGGATCAGGCCTGGCGCGAAGTGTCGGAAGAGGCGGTCAGCCGTGAGGCAGTGATCCGCTACCCGAGCCTGGGGGTGATGATCGAGGTGCCTTCCGCCCTCTACATCCTGCCTGAGATGGCGCCGCTCATCGACTTCTGGTCGGTGGGCAGCAACGATCTGACCCAGTACCTGCTGGCGGTGGATCGTAACAACGCCCGGGTCGCAAATATCTACGACGCCTTCCATCCGGCGGTGATCCGCGCCCTGCAGCTGCTGGTCGATGCCTCCCATCGCTACCACAAACCGGTCTCGGTCTGTGGCGAGCTGGCCGGTGATCCGGTCGGGGTGTTGCTGCTGCTGGCCATGGGCTATCGCCGCTTCAGCATGAACACCCACAACATCGCACGCATCAAGTACGTACTGCGTCAGGCCAACCTGAGCGAGCTGACTGTGCTGCTGACCGACGGCCTCAAGCACGACAATCCCCATGTGCTGCGCGGCCTGTTTGCCCGCTATCTGGAAGAGCACGGTCTGGGCGGTTTGCTGCGCGCCGGTCACAAAGCGAAACAGATTGATTGATAATCATGCCTTGTCCCTGCTGACGAATGATCGGAAAATGCGGCTTTTCTTATGACTGGGGCCGCTTATGCAGCACGATGGATATTGGGTTTTCTCGCAGATTGATCCCGTAGCATTCAGTTTGGGACCACTATCGGTACGCTGGTATGGTCTCATGTACTTGTTTGGCTTCGCCTTTGCCATGTGGCTGGCGGGGCGTCGCGCCGATGCGCCGAACAGCGGCTGGACCCGCAACGAGGTGTCAGACCTGCTGTTTTACGGTTTCCTCGGGGTGATCCTGGGTGGTCGGGTCGGTTACGTGCTGTTCTACAACTTCGACATGTTCCTGGCCGATCCCCTCTACCTGTTCAAGATCTGGACCGGTGGCATGTCGTTCCACGGCGGCCTGATCGGGGTCATCACCGCCATGGTCTGGTTTGCCCACAAGACCAAGCGCCACTTCTTTACCGTGGCCGATTTCGTGGCACCGCTCATTCCGTTTGGCCTCGGCGTCGGCCGCATCGGCAACTTCCTCAACGGCGAGCTGTGGGGTCGGGTCACCGATGTGCCCTGGGCCATCATCTTCCCGGAAGCGGGCCCCGAGCCGCGCCACCCCTCCCAGCTCTACCAGTTCGCACTGGAAGGGGTGGTGCTGTTCATCATCCTCAACCTGTTCTGGCGCAAGAACCCGCCGCGCGGCGCCATCTCCGGCATGTTCCTGCTGTTCTACGGCCTGTTCCGCTTCCTGGTGGAATTTGTGCGCCAGCCTGACAGCCAGCTCGGGCTCTACTTCAACGAGCTCAGCATGGGCCAGATCCTCTCTACCCCGATGATCCTCATCGGTGCCCTGATGATCTGGGCCGCTTACAAGCGCCCGCAGCTGTTTGGCAACGCCGTGAAGGAGGCAAAACAATGAGAGCCTATCTCGACCTGATGCAGAAGGTCCTGGATGAGGGCACCCTCAAGTCCGACCGTACCGGTACCGGCACTGTCTCCCTGTTCGGCCATCAGATGCGCTTCAACCTGGCCGAAGGCTTCCCGCTGGTGACCACCAAGAAGTGCCACCTGCGCTCCATCATTCACGAGCTGCTCTGGTTCCTCAACGGCGACACCAACACCGCCTATCTGAAAGAGAATGGTGTTAGCATCTGGGACGAGTGGGCCGACGAAAACGGCGATCTGGGCCCGGTCTACGGCGCCCAGTGGCGCTCCTGGCCAGCGGCTGACGGGTCTGTCATCGACCAGATCCAGAAGGCGGTGGACGACATCAAGCACAACCCGGATTCCCGTCGCATCATCGTCTCCGCCTGGAATGTGGGCGAGCTGGACAAGATGGCGCTGGCTCCCTGCCACGCCTTCTTCCAGTTCTATGTGGCGGACGGCAAACTCTCCTGCCAGCTCTATCAGCGCAGTTGTGACGTCTTCCTCGGCCTGCCGTTCAACATCGCCAGCTACGCTTTGCTGACCCACATGATGGCCCAGCAGTGCGACCTGGAAGTGGGGGACTTCGTCTGGACCGGTGGTGACGTGCACCTCTACTCCAACCACATGGAGCAGACTGCGCTGCAGCTCTCCCGCGAGCCGCGCCCGCTGCCGACCCTGCTGATCAAACGCAAGCCGGACTCCATCTTCGACTACCGATTCGAGGATTTCGAGATCGAGGGTTACGACCCCCATCCCGGCATCAAGGCGCCCGTCGCCATCTGATGTGAAAGGCGCCCATGAGGCGCCTTTTTTATGCATAAAAACCACAAAATATTCATTCTTATGGGGGAGTATCAAGTGATATCTGCCCGAGAGAAAACCTGCTTATAGCAGGCATGTTTGATTTTGCCTTCGGTTTTTTCGTTGTATTTCGCAGTAAGAAACGATTTTTCACGGATTGTTATCGGATATAGACTCAAATCAAAGTAAGACTGTGGATATTTTAACCATGAGCGACGTAATCAAGAAGTTCCTCAAGTTGGAGGCCGCCTCCGGAATAATTCTGATCATGGCAGCCATGCTGGCCATGATCTTGGCCAACAGCGGCCTGGCCGGCAGCTATCAGGCTTTCCTCGATACCCAGGTGCAGGTGCGCATTGCAGCCCTCGACATCAACAAGCCGCTGCTGCTCTGGATCAACGACGGCTTCATGGCTGTCTTCTTCCTGCTGGTCGGCCTCGAGGTGAAGCGCGAGATGCTGGAAGGGGCGCTCTCTTCCCGGGTGCAGGCCACCTTCCCGGCCATCGCGGCGGTGGGCGGCATGCTAGCGCCGGCTCTGATCTATGCCTTCTTCAACTACTCGGATGAAGTGGCGCGTGCCGGCTGGGCCATTCCCGCCGCCACCGACATCGCCTTTGCCCTCGGGGTGATGGCGCTGCTCGGCAAGCGGGTGCCGGTCAGCCTCAAGGTGTTTCTGCTGGCGCTGGCCATCATGGATGACCTGGGGGTCATCATCATCATCGCCCTGTTCTACACCCAGCAGCTGTCGCTGACGGCGCTGGCGATCGGCATCCTGGCGACCCTGACCCTGCTGTGGATGAATCGCCGCGGTGAGGATCGGATCAGCCTCTACATGCTGGTCGGGCTGGTGCTCTGGGTGGCGGTGCTGAAGTCGGGCGTCCATGCGACCCTGGCTGGGGTGGTGGTGGGCTTCATGATCCCGCTCAACGGCAAGCGTTATGCCTCGCCACTCAAGCATCTGGAGCATGCCCTGCACCCCTGGAGTGCCTACCTGATCCTGCCGCTGTTCGCCTTTGCCAACGCCGGGGTGTCGCTGGAGGGGATAGGTCTCTCCTCCCTGCTGAGCCCGGTGCCCATGGGCATCATGCTGGGGCTGTTCATCGGCAAGCCGCTCGGGGTGTTCACCATCAGCTGGCTGTCGGTCAAGCTGGGCATTGCCCAATTGCCACCTGGGGTCAACTTCAGACAGATCTTTGCGGTCAGCATTCTGTGTGGCATCGGCTTTACCATGTCGATGTTCATCGCCTCGCTGGCCTTCGAGCACGGCGGATTGGATTACGGCAGCTACTCTCGCCTCGGGATCCTGGTGGGATCCACCCTGGCGGCGATCGTCGGTTATCTCGCCCTGCGCATGGCGCTCCCGAACCGGGAGGCCGATCAAAGCACGGAGGGGTTATGAAAAGAGCAGGATGGTGGGCCATGCTGGCGCTGAGCCAGGCGGCCTGGGCCGGCAGTCTGCAGGATTGCCAGCAGGATGCAGCCTCGGCCAGCTGCTCGGCCTATCTCAGCGGCGTGGTCGACAGCGCTCTGCTGCTGGGGGACAAGCAGGCCAAGGCGCAGTTTGGTGAGACCTTCGCCGAGCGGGCGCTGAGCAGCCGGGCCGGCGAGCGAGTCAAGCAGTCCAACAAGCGCTACTGCGGGGAGCGGATGCCGGATCCGGTCCACCTCAAGGCCCACCTGCAGGAGCAGTTCGGCGCGAACAAGGTTGACTCGATCAGCGACATGTATGACATTCTGGCGGCTGAACTCAGTTGCTACCGGAGCCCGCGCCAGGCGGGAACCCCATCGGATGTCACACCTTAACTACAACCATCTCTATTATTTTTGGATGACCCAGAAGAAGGGCTCTGTCACGCAAGCGGCGGAAGCCCTCTTCTTGACCCCGCAGACCGTCACCGGCCAGATCAAGCTGCTGGAGCAGCGCCTCGGCGGCAAATTGCTGATAAGAAAGGGGCGCTCCCTGGAGGCGACCGAGCTGGGCCAGCTGGTATTCCGCTATGCCGACAAGATGTTCAGCCTCTCCTACGAGATGCTGGATATCGTCAACTACCGCAAGGAGAGCCAGATCCTGTTCGACGTCGGCATCGCCGACGCCCTCTCCAAACGCCTCGCCAGCCGGGTGCTGCTCTCCGTCATCCCCAATGATGGCTCCATCCATCTGCGCTGCTTCGAATCGACCCACGAGTTGTTGCTGGAGCAGCTGAGCGAACACAAGCTCGACATGATCCTCTCCGACTGCCCGGTGGACTCCAGCCAGCACGCCGGCCTGCTCTCCAAGCGACTAGGTGGTTGCGGGGTCAGCTTCTTCTGCAAGGCGCCGCTGCCATCGCTGCCGTTTCCCGCCTGTCTGGAGGAACGCAAGCTGCTGATCCCCGGCCGGCGTACCGCCATGGGTCGTCAGCTGACCCAGTGGTTCGAGCAGCAGGGGGTCTCCCCCAGCATTCTCGGCGAGTTTGACGATGCGGCCCTGATGAAGGCGTTCGGCTTTTTCAACCAGGGCATCTTCATGGCGCCCACCATCTACCGGGAGGAGATCTTGGAAGGGGAGGGAGTGATGCTGCTGGGCGAGACCCAGGATCTGATGGAGGAGTACTACGTCATCTTCGCCGAGCGGATGATCCAGCACCCGGCGGTGAAACGGGTGTGCGAGAGTGACTTCTCCTTCCTGTTTGCCGGCCAGGAGGACTTTGCCATGATTCAACCGGCAACCCTGTCATTTTAAATCGACGGGCCACAGAGTATGATTCTTGCCTCGAACGAGAGGGAATGAGATGCAACTGGAAGAGATGGAGGCCAATGCGAGCCGGGCGGTGGCACTGCTCAAGGCGCTGGCCAATGAACGGCGGCTGTTTATCCTGTGTCAGCTGCTGGAGCGGGAACTGTCGGTGGGGGAACTCAACGAGCGGCTGGGCCTGAGTCAGTCGGCGTTGTCACAACACCTGGCCGTGCTGCGGCGGGATGAACTGGTGGAGACGCGCAAGGAGGCCCAGACGGTCTACTATTCGCTGCGCAGCTACGAGGTGCGCGAGATGATAGGGTTGCTGCACAAGTTGTACTGCAGCGAACAGAAATAAAAAACCGGCACTAAGGCCGGTTTTTTCAGCTTTATCAGCAGACGCTGATTAAGCCATAGCTTTGATCTGGGCAGACAGGCGGCTCTTGTGACGAGCAGCTTTGTTCTTGTGGATCAGGCCTTTGGTCGCCATACGATCCATGATCGGCTGAGCAACAGCGAAAGCGGCAGTCGCAGCAGCCTTGTCGCCAGAGGCGATGGCAGCGATGACTTTCTTCAGGTAGGTACGGGTCATGGAACGACGGCTGGCGTTGTGCTGACGACGTTTCTCTGACTGAAGAGCGCGCTTCTTAGCAGATTTGATGTTAGCCAAGGTAAAACTCCTAAAACTGTCTTAGCGAGTGTATTGAAAAGGCCCGGAAATATGCCTTCTCAACCACATATTGTCAAATGATTTGTGCAAATAAACACCGCCCCCCGGTGGTGTGTCAGGTGGGAGACGGTTAAACTGTCGGCCGATTCTATCAGCATTCTTTTCATTCCGACAGTTCCAGAGGCCTCGTCTTGAGTAAGAAATTGATCAAATCCGGCATGATAGTGTCCGGAATGACGTTGGCGTCCCGCGTGATGGGCTTGGTTCGCGATGTGGTCATCGCCAATCTGCTTGGCGCCGGGGTGGCCGCAGACGTCTTCTTCTTTGCCAACCGCATTCCCAACTTTCTGCGCCGCCTGTTCGCCGAAGGAGCCTTCAACCAGGCCTTTGTTCCCGTGATGACGGAGTACAAGAAAAAGGGCGACGAGAGCGAAGTGCGCGAGTTGCTGGCTGCGGTGGCGGGCACTCTGGGGGGAATCGTCACCGTGGTCACCCTGCTCGGGGTGCTGGGTTCCGGCGTGCTGACCGCCCTGTTTGGCTGGGGCTGGTTCTGGGACTGGCTGCACGGCGGGCCGGCGGCCGAGAAGTTCGAGATGGCGAGCCTGATGCTCAAGATCACCTTCCCCTACCTCTGGTTCATCACCTTCACCGCCATGGCGGGGGCCATTCTCAACACCTTCGGCCGCTTCGGGGTCTCCTCCTTTACCCCCATCTTCCTCAACATCACCATGATTGCCGCCGCCTGGTGGATTTCCCCCTGGCTCGACAATCCCGAGCTGGCGCTGGCCATCGGTGTCTTCCTCGGCGGTCTGGTGCAGTTCCTGTTCCAGTTCCCTTTCCTGCGCCAGCTCAACATGCTGGTGTGGCCCAAGTGGGGTTGGCACCACCCGGGGGTGGTGAAAATCCGCACCCTGATGATCCCGGCCCTGTTCGGGGTCTCGGTCAGCCAGATCAACCTGCTGGTCAACACCATGCTCGCCTCCTTCTTGGCGACCGGTGCCATCAGTTATCTCTATTACTCGGATCGGCTGCTGGAGTTCCCGCTCGGCATGTTCGGCGTCGCCATCAGCACCGTCATCCTGCCGGCGCTGGCCAAGAAGCACGTGGATGCCGACCCGGCCGACTTCTCCCGTACCATGGACTGGGGGGTACGGATGGTGATGCTGCTCGGCCTGCCGGCCATGGTGGGCATCGCCGTGCTGCGCGAGCCCATCCTGCGGGTACTGTTCATGCGCGGCGAGTTCGGCCTGCACGAGGTGAGCATGTCGAGCGCCAGCCTGCTGGCATCGACCACAGGTTTGCTGTCGCTGATGCTGATCAAGGTGCTGGCGCCGGGCTACTACGCCCGCCAGGACACCCGTACGCCGGTGCGGATCGGGATGATCTCGATGGCGGCCAACATGGTCTGCAACCTGCTCTTCATCTATCCGCTCGGCTACGTGGGGCTGGCCCTCTCGACCGCCTGCTCGGGCACGCTGAACGCGGCTTTGCTGTTCAGAGGGCTCCATCAGCAGAGCGTCTACCGCCCGTCCCGTCACACCGGGGTATTTTGTCTCAAGCTGCTGACCGCCAGCCTGCTGATGGGGGGCGTGCTCTTGTACCTCTCGCCGGATCTGGCCCAGTGGGGCGCCTGGCACATGAGCAAGGCGACCATGCAGCTGGCCATGCTGCTGGTCGTGGGGGGCGCCATCTATGCCGGTGTCCTGCTGGCGCTTGGGATCCGGCCAAGAGATCTGAGAGCGGGGCGGGACGACTGAGTCAGCCCCTGTGGCGAAATAGCCCCACCTGAACCTGTTGTCGGGGCGGGGCGGCTGAAATCGGGTCAGCTACAGGGCTGACCCGGCGTGCCGCCTGATATATAATCCGGCGATTTTCATAGCAGCAAAGCACAAGGCACTGATGGAGCTTATCCGCGGTATTCACAATATCAAGCCCCGTCACCGGGGGTGTGTATTGACCATTGGCAACTTTGATGGGGTCCATCAGGGTCATCATGCCGTGCTGACTCGCTTGCAGGAAAAGGCCGCCCAGCTCGGCCTGCCGGCCTGCGTCATGCTGTTCGAGCCCCAGCCGCTAGAGCTGTTTGCCGGGGCCGCGGCGCCAGCCCGCCTCAGCCGCCTGCGGGAGAAGTACGAGGCGCTCAAGGGGATGCAGATCGATCGCATGCTCTGCGTGCGCTTCAACCACCGCTTTGCCGAGCAGTCCGCGGACACCTTCATAGAGCAGCTGCTGGTGGAGAAACTCGGCGTGCACTATCTGGTGGTCGGCGACGATTTTCGCTTCGGCAAGGGGCGGGAAGGGGACTTCCACTTGCTGGAGGAGGCCGGCCGGCGCTTCGGCTTCGAGGTGATCAGCACCCAGAGTTTCCAGTTGTCCCGTCAGCGAGTCAGCAGCACGCTGGTGCGCGAGGCCCTCGCGGCCGGCCGGATGGCGGAGGTGGAGCTGATGCTCGGCCGTCCCTACACCATCAGCGGTCGGGTAGCCCACGGCGACAAGCTGGGCCGCACCATAGGTTTTCCCACCGCCAATCTGGCTCTCAAGCGTCAGGTGATCCCGGTCGGTGGCGTGTTCGCGGTGGAAGTGATATGTTCCGGCAAGACCTTCCCCGGTGTCGCCAATGTGGGTGTACGGCCGACCTTGAGCGGTACACAAGCCAGATTGGAAGTACATCTATTTGATTTTTCTGGTGACCTTTATGGTCAGCAGGTCAAGGTGCTGCTTCGCCACAAGCTGCGCGAAGAGCAGAAGTTTGCCTCTTTCACCGCCTTGAAAGAGCAGATCGAACGAGATGCCCTGGCGGCCCGAGCCTGGTTCGGGCTGCCACAATTTCATTTACCCAGCACTCTTTTAGAAAAGAAGGGAACCCAGGACTGATGAGCGACTATAAACACACCCTGAATCTTCCGGAAACCGAGTTTCCGATGCGTGGCGATCTGGCCAAGCGCGAACCCAACATGCTGAAACGTTGGTACGATCAGGATCTTTACGGCGCCATTCGCCGCGCCAAAGCGGGCAAGCCTTCGTTCATTCTGCACGATGGCCCCCCCTATGCGAACGGCAGCATTCACATCGGTCACTCGGTCAACAAGATCCTCAAAGACATCATCATCAAGTCCAAGGGCCTCTCCGGCTTCGACTCCCCCTACGTGCCGGGCTGGGATTGCCACGGTCTGCCCATCGAGCTGAAAGTGGAAGGCATGGTCGGCAAGCCGGGTGAGAAGGTTTCCGCCGCCGAGTTCCGCGCCGAGTGCCGCAAATACGCCAAGACCCAGATCGAAGCGCAGAAGACCGACTTCATCCGCTTAGGCGTGCTGGGTGACTGGGAACACCCCTACCTGACCATGGATTTTGGCACCGAAGCCAACATCATCCGCTCCATGGCCAAGATCGTTGAAAACGGCCACCTGCACAAAGGCTCCAAGCCGGTGCACTGGTGTACCGATTGCGGCTCTGCCCTGGCTGAAGCCGAAGTGGAGTACTACGACAAGAACTCCCCTTCCATCGACGTACGCTTCAAGGCCGTCGACGAGGCTGCCGTGGCCGCCAAGTTTGACTGCGCCGAAGGCCACACCGGCAAGGGCACCCTCTCTGCCGTGATCTGGACCACCACCCCGTGGACCCTGCCGGCCAACCGCGCCATCGCCATGCACGCCGATCTCGACTATGCGCTGGTGCAGGTCGAGGGTGACAATCCCGAGCGTCTGATCCTGGCCGCCGAGCTGGTGAAGGACGTGATGGATCGCGCCGGCATCGAGCACTTCCACAACCTGGGCTATGCCAAGGGCGCGGCGCTCGAGCTGCTGCGCTTCAACCACCCCTTCTACAGCTTCGACGTGCCTGTGGTGCTGGGTGATCACGTCACCCTGGACGCCGGTACCGGCGCGGTGCACACCGCCCCTGGCCACGGCCAGGAAGACTTCGTGGTCGGTCAGAAGTACGGTCTGGAAGTGGCCAACCCGGTGGGCAGCAACGGCGTCTATCTGCCGGATACCGAACTGTTTGCCGGCCAGCATGTGTTCAAGGCCAATGCGGCCGTGGTCGAGGTGCTGACCGAGCGTGGCGCCCTGCTGCACCACAAGGTGTTCAACCACTCCTACCCGCACTGCTGGCGTCACAAGACCCCGATCATCTTCCGTGCCACCCCCCAGTGGTTCATCAGCATGGAGCAGAAGGGTCTGCGCAAGCGTGCTCTTGAAGAGATCGAGCGTATCGAGAAAGAGGGCATTGCCCAGCACGGCCAGAGCGGCTGGGTGCCGGCCTGGGGCAAGAACCGCATTCAGGCGATGGTCGAGAACCGTCCTGACTGGTGTATCTCCCGTCAGCGTACCTGGGGCGTGCCCATCTCCCTGTTCGTGCACAAGGATACCCAGGCGCTGCATCCGGATTCCGTGCGCCTGATGGAAGAGGTGGCCAAGCGGGTCGAGCAGTCCGGCATCCAGGCCTGGTGGGATCTGGACAAGGCCGAGCTGCTGGGCGCGGACGCCGACAACTACGAGAAGGTGCCCGACACCCTGGACGTCTGGTTTGACTCAGGTTCTACCCATGCCTCCGTGGTCGATGCCCGTCCCGAGTTCAACGGCAAGCCGGCCGACATGTATCTGGAAGGCTCTGACCAGCACCGTGGCTGGTTCATGTCTTCTCTGATGATCGGCGTCGCCATGAAGGACAAGGCCCCCTACAACCAGGTGCTGACTCACGGCTTCACCGTGGACGGTCAGGGCCGCAAGATGTCCAAGTCCATCGGCAATGTGGTGAGCCCGCAGGACGTGATGAACAAGCTGGGTGCCGACATCCTGCGTCTGTGGGTCGCCAGCACCGACTACACCGGCGAGATGACCGTCTCCGACGAGATCCTCAAGCGCTCCGCCGACGCCTATCGCCGTATCCGCAACACAGCCCGCTTCCTGCTGGCCAACCTGAACGGCTTCAATCCTGCGACCGACATGGTGGCACCGGCCGACATGGTGGTGGTGGATCGCTGGGCCGTGGGCCGTGCCAAGGCGGTACAGGCCGAGATCGTGGCGGCGTTCGACGAGTACAACTTCCATGGTGTGACTCAGAAGCTGATGCAGTTCTGCTCCATCGAGATGGGCTCCTTCTATCTGGACGTCATCAAGGATCGTCAGTACACCGCCAAGGCTGACAGCCTGGCCCGTCGCTCCTGCCAGACCGCTCTCTATCACATCGCCGAGGCCATGGTGCGCTGGATGGCGCCCATCATGAGCTTCACTGCCGACGAGATCTGGGCTCTGCTGCCGGGTGAGCGCGGCGAGTTCGTGTTCACTGAGGAGTGGTACGACGGCCTGTTCGGGCTGGAAGCGGGCGAAGTGCTGAACGACGAGTTCTGGGCCGAGATCCTCACCGTGCGCGGTGAAGTGAACAAGGCGCTGGAAGTGGCCCGTGGCGAGAAGCGCATCGGCGGTTCTCTGCAGGCCGAGCTGACCCTGTTCGCCAAGCCTGAGCTGGCAGTGCGTCTGAACGCCCTGGCCGATGAGCTGCGCTTCGTACTGCTCACCTCCAAGGCCAAGGTGGTCAGCGTCGATGCCGCACCGGCAGAGGCAGTGGCAACCGAGCGTGATGACCTGTGGCTGAGCGTGGCCCAGTCTGCCGCCGCCAAGTGCGACCGCTGCTGGCACCATGTGGAAGACGTGGGCACCATCGCGGGCCACGAAGAGATCTGTGGCCGCTGCGTCACCAACGTCGAGGGTGACGGCGAAACTCGTCAATTTGCCTGATGAACATGACTCAACATAAAAGCGGCCTGCGTTGGCTGTGGCTGGCGGTGCTGGCCTTCGTACTGGACCAGGCGAGCAAGCTCGCCGTGGTCAAGCTGCTGCCGTTTGGCTACCCGGGGGTGGAGATCACCCCCTTCTTCAACCTGGTCCACGTCTACAACAAGGGGGCGGCCTTCAGCTTCCTGGCGGATCAGGGGGGCTGGCAGCGCTGGTTCTTCGCCGTGCTGGCGTTCGCCATCTGCGGCCTGCTGATCCACTGGCTGCGCAAGCAATCCGCCACCCAGCGCTGGAGCGGTATCGCCTACAGCCTGATCATCGGCGGGGCGCTCGGCAACGTGTTTGACCGGCTGGTACTGGGCCATGTGGTCGACTTCCTCGACTTCTACTGGCAGCGCGCCCACTGGCCGGCGTTCAACCTGGCCGACAGCTTCATCTTCATCGGTGCCGCCATGATCGTGCTGGACGGCTTGCGTGGCGAGAAAAAACAGGACGCGACTTCATGAGCCAGCTGATTGCTGCGGACAGCAGTGTACTGTTCCATTTCTCCATCAAGCTGGAAGACGGCTCGGTGGCTGACAGCACGGCGCTGCACGGCAAACCGGCCCGTCTGCGGATGGGCGACGGCAGCCTGACGCCGAGCTTCGAGCAGTGCCTGCTGGGGCTGCGCGAAGGGGAGAGCAAGAGCTTCACCCTGGCGCCGGAAGAGGCCTTCGGCCTCTCCAACCCCGACAACATCTACCACCTGGACCGCGCCAAGTTCGGTGCCGAGGTGGAGCCGAAAGTCGGCACCATCATCCTGTTCGACCAGCCCAACGGCAGCGAGCTGCCGGGCATCA
Organism: Aeromonas sp. A35_P; assembly: GCF_002259925.1. Lineage (NCBI taxonomy): Bacteria > Pseudomonadati > Pseudomonadota > Gammaproteobacteria > Aeromonadales > Aeromonadaceae > Aeromonas > Aeromonas sp. A35_P. The sequence goes on from NZ_NEVB01000188.1 coordinate 14,766, forward strand.
TCCGGGCGGTGGAAGGAGTGTCGGTGACGGTCGATTTCAACCACCCCCTGGCCGGTCACACCGTCACCTTCGAGGTGGAGATCCTGGGGGTTGATGACGAGGAGAAGGTGCACTGATGGATATCCTGCTCGCAAATCCCCGCGGCTTCTGTGCCGGTGTCGACCGTGCCATCAGCATCGTCGAGAGCGCGCTGGAGAAGTTCGGTGCCCCCATCTATGTCCGCCATGAAGTGGTGCACAACCGCTACGTGGTGAACAGGCTCAAGGAGGCGGGCGCCGTCTTCGTCGAGGAGCTGGATGAGGTGCCGGATGACAGCATCGTCATCTTCTCCGCCCACGGCGTCTCCAAGGCGGTGCGTGAGATGGCCAAGTCCCGCGCCCTCAAGGTGTTCGATGCCACCTGTCCGCTGGTGACCAAGGTGCACATGGAGGTCCATCGCGCCAGTCGCAAGGGTTCCGAAGCCGTGCTCATCGGTCATGCTGGCCACCCCGAGGTGATCGGCACCATGGGTCAGTACGAGAATCGCGAGGGCGGCATGTATCTGGTGGAGACGCCGGCAGACGTGGCCAGGCTCAAGGTGAAGAACCCGGACGATCTCTGCTTCGTGACCCAGACCACCCTCAGCGTGGACGAGACCTCAGACGTGATCGATGCGTTGCGGGCGCACTTCCCCAAGATCCAGGGGCCGCGCAAGGATGACATCTGCTATGCCACCCAGAACCGCCAGGATGCGGTGCGGGAGATGGCCGGGCTGGTGGACGCCATGCTGGTGGTAGGGTCGCGCAACTCCTCCAACTCCAACCGCCTGCGGGAGCTGGCCGAGAAGGTGGGCGCCAAGGCCTACCTCATCGACGACGCCTCCATGATCGAGGCTGACTGGCTGGCGGGAGTCAAGGCGATCGGTGTCACCGCCGGTGCCTCCGCCCCCGAGGTGCTGGTGCAGTCCGTCATCACCCGTCTGCGCGAGCTGGGCGGCAAGGTAGTGGCCGAGCACCCCGGTCGTGAAGAGAACGTGGTGTTTGAAGTGCCGCCGGAACTGCGGATCCTGTGATTGATGTGTCCCCAGCGGGGCTACGCTGTATCTGATTGAGCCACCTCCTGCGAGGTGGCTTTTTCATGGGTGATTCTTATGGCTCTTGTTGGCCGTGTTGCCGTCAGATCGCAGCGAAATTTGATGATGTATGTCCAAGATTTGAGTAGATTGAATTGCCAGCGAAAGTTCGCGGCCTAGACTGCTGATGAACTTGTTACCGGCTTGATGGCAGATGGATGTGCCGCCGGCCCCCCGACAAAATCAGAGCGAAACAGGATGTTTTTGCGTTCAGGTTTTAGCCTCATCGAGCTGATGGTCACCATTGCGCTCGTCTCTATCTTGCTGACGTTGGGAGTCCCCTCCTTCAGCGCGATTATGCGCAATATGACGTTGACCAGCCAGGCCAACAACTTCGTGGCCGCCATCAACCTTGCCCGCTCCGAAGCCATTCGCCGCAATACGGCGGTCACTCTCTCCGCCTCCACCAGCAACCTGACCCAGAACCACTGGGAATCGGGCTGGCAGATCTGGGTCGACAGCAACGGCAACGGCACCCTGGACAACGGCGAGTTGCTGCGACTCTTTCCCGACATGGGGGCAGGCACCCTGGTCAGCAATACCTCGCTGGTACGTTTCAGTGGCAATGGCTTTCTCGATGGTCGTGCCCAGGCGGCGCTGGTGTTTTCCCTGCAGCCGCCCGACTGCGCGCAGGAGGCATCGCGCGACATCACGATCACCCCGGCCGGCCGCCCTTCGATTACGGAGACCAGCTGCATATGAAGCACCAGCAAGGCGTCTCGCTGCTTGAAATCATGATCGCCGTGCTGGTGCTGTCGATCGGCATCCTCGGCATGGCGACCCTGCAGTTGCAGGCGCTCAAGAGCAATCAGTCGGCCCTGACCCGGACCGAGGCGACCCAGTTTGCCTACATGATCACCGACATGATGCGGGCCAACCGTAGCGCGGCTCTGCTCGGCCAGTACAACGTCGGCCTGGGGGAGGCGGTCTCCGGCAGCTCGATGGCGATACAGGATGTGCAGTACTGGAAACAGGCGCTCGGCGGCTTGCCCGGCGGTGACGGGGCCATTGCCGTGAGTGCCGGACAGGCGACCATCACCATCCAGTGGAATGCCAGCCGGCTGGCCACCGAGCCTGCGCTGCGCAGCATGACCCTGAGGACGGATCTGTGAGCGGGCGGCGCACCTTGTTGCGTCAGGCCGGTGTCGGTCTGGTGGAGGTGATGATCGCCCTGCTGCTGTCGTTGCTGACGGTCGGGGTCATCATCCAGGTGTTGCTTGGCAACCACAAAACCTACCTGACCGGCGAGGCCATCGCCCGGGTGCAGGAGGACAGCCGGTTTGCCGTGAACCTGCTGCAACAAGAGCTGCGGATGGTGGGCTACCAGGGCTGCCTCAGCAAGCAGGGGGTCAACATCACCAATACCCTCAACGGGGCGACGGCGCTGCCCTACAACTTCACCGTCTATCTGCGCGGCTATGACAATGTCACGGCGACGCTGCCTGCGCCGTTGTCGGCCCTGTTTACCGCGGCTGAGCCCAAACCCAAGCTGGGAACCGACGTGCTGCTGGTGCAAGGGCCTACCGGCAGCGGTGTGCCGGTGACCCGCAACAACAGTGCGGCCCAGCTGTTCGTGCAGCAACTCTCCAGCAAGGCCAACTACTGCGGCACCGGCAAGCAGGGCTACAGCGACCTGTGCGAGGGGGACATCGTCATGGTCTCCGACTGTCAGAAGGCGCGGATCTTCCAGATCACCCAGACCCAGGTGGTGGGAGGGGGCAGCGAGGTCAACATCGGCCACTCCAACGACAACAAATATACCCCGGGCAATGCCGTCAGCTCCTGGGGCGGCGCCAGCAGCCCGGTCGAGGAGCGCTTCGGTGCCGGCTCGGTATTGAGCCGGATGGAAACCCGGGTCTATTACATCGCCCGTTCCTCGGCAGGCGCCCCCTATGCCCTCTATCGCAAGAGCGGGCTGGGAGCAGGCATGCCGCTGGTGGACGGGGTCACCGACATCCAGCTGACCTTCGGCGAGGATCAGAACCGGGATCGGGCGGCGGATCGTTACGTGAACGCCGCCAGCAACCCGAACTGGGACAACGTGCTGGGGATCGGCGTGCAGCTGTTGATGCGCAGCAACCAGGGCAATGTGGTGTCGGATCCGCAGGCCATCAGCTTCGCCGGCGCTACCTTCCAGGCAACCGACAGCCACTGGTACTGGGTGGCCGAAACCACGGTCGCCTTGCGCAACCGGCTGCCATGAGGAGGGAGGCATGATGGGGCGACAAGGGGGAATGGCGCTGGTGATCAGCCTGATTTTTCTCGCGGTAGTTAGCCTGCTGGCGATGGCCAGCATGCAGAGCGCCCTGCTGCAGGAGAAGATGGCGGGCAACCAGAAGGAGTCGCAACAGGCACTGCAGGCGGCGGAGGCGGCACTGCGCGCTGCCGAGCGCTATCTGGAGGCGGGCAACTCAGGCCCCTACGACAACAGCGCCGGCCTCTATGAGTTCGTCAGCGTGGCGGTGGATCCCGCTTCTCCCTCCACGGCCTGGCGTACCTATGCCAATAGCGGGCTGGCGGGACGGGCCCCGGAGTACTTCATCGAGCGGCTGCCCTACACCCAGAGCAGCAACGAGAGCCTGGCGGTGGACGAGCCCATCAGCGAGCGCCGTCTTTATCGCATCACGGCTCGGGGATTCGGCCTCTCGGACGAGAGCCGGGTGCTGTTGCAATCAACCTACAGCCGCTAGGAGGGAACCATGCGTGCAGCTGGCTATGGATTTTGTGCCCTGTTGCTCTGCGCTCAGGTGCAGGCGGCGCTCGACATCGCCCAGGTACCCCTCTATCTCGGCACCCGGGCCGAACCCAACATCATGTTCAGTCTGGATGACTCCGGCTCGATGCACTTCGAGCTGATGCCGGATAATTTGATCGAAAACAGCGCTCGCTACGTCTATCCCCGTGCCGACAACGTCTATGGCAGCGAGGACTACGACAACCGGACCGTGACCTTCACCAGCAACAACGATCGCAACGCCTACACCCGCTCGAGCAACAACAACAAGCTCTACTACAACCCCTTGTTGAGCTACCGCCCATGGGCCAAGGCGGACGGTACCCTGATGGCAAATGCCAGCATCAGCTGCGCGCCGCACAACCCCTTCAACACCGCCGCCGGTTGTCGCGACCTGACCAAGAACAACCGCTCGAAGTCGTTGCGCTACTACACCGGGTTCTCCTCCAGCGACTACAACGATGACGAGACCTTCTGGCCCGCCGTCTATTTCGCCTACAAGGGCAGCGGTGACGTAAAGAGGGCGAGCAGCTATACCCGGGTCGAGATCAAGTCCGGCAGCACCTATGGCGGGCGCCCCAATCGCAGCGACTGCAAGAGTGCACCGGTATGTACCTATGAGGAGGAGATCCAGAATTTCGCCAACTGGTACACCTACTATCGCTCCAGGATCCTGGCGGCCCGGGCCGGGGTCGGTCGTGCCTTCGCCAGCCAGGGACAGGCCCTGCGGGTGGGGTTTGCCACCATCAACGCCAGCGGCAGCGTGATCCGCGGGGTGGCGCCCTTCTCCGGCACCGATCGCAGCGCCTTTTTCAGCGACCTCTACAGCCGCGACATTCCGGCCGCCGGCACGCCGCTGCGCACCAGCCTGAAGGATGTGGGGGAGTACTTCTCCCGCACCGACAACAATGGCCCCTGGGCGGCCAGCGCGGGCAGCACCTTGCCCCACCTCACCTGCCGGCAGAGCTACAACATCCTGATGACCGATGGCTACTGGAACGGGGACACCCCCTCGGTAGGGGATCTGGACAAGGATGGCTACAGCAATACCCTGGCCGACGTCGCCTACAAGTACTGGAAGAGCGACCTTCGTGCCGATCTGGCCGACAAGGTGCCGACCAGCACGGCAGATCCCGCCAACTGGCAGCATCTGGTCAACTTTACTGTGGGGCTCGGGGTCAACGGCTCGCTCAATCCGGCCAACGGCATCCCGAACAGCTGGCCCAATCCCCATGATCCGGATGACAAGGAGTACAAGAACGCGACCTACATTCCGGAGTACAAGATAGATGATCTGTGGCACGCGGCGCTCAACAGCAAGGGCAGTTTCTTCAGCGCGGGTGACCCCGACGTCTTTGCCGTGGCACTGAGCAGTACCCTGGCCCAGATCGCGGCACGCAACAGCTCCGCCAGTTCGGTGACCGCCAACGCCACCCGGCTGGACAGCAATACCCACATCTATCAGGCCCGCTACAACAGTGGCGACTGGTCCGGGCAGCTCGTCTCCATTCCGCTCAACAGCGACGGCTCGCTGGGCAACATGGCCTGGGATGCCGCAACCCAGATCCCTGCCTATACCGCACGCAGCCTCTTCACTCGCCAGAACGGGGTCGGCATTCCCTTCACCTGGGCCGATCTCAACGCCACCAATCGCGCTCTGTTCAACCTCGCCGGTGACAACCAGGGGGAAAACCGGGTCGCCTACTTGCGCGGTGATCGCAGCCGCGAGCAGAGCAATGGCGGCCTGTTTCGCAGTCGCAGCGACCTGCTGGGGGACATCATCAACTCGGATCCCGTCTATGTCGGCAACCGGGACTACGGCTATGGCAGCGCCACCGGCCTGACCCAGGCCGAGCGGGAGGGCTACCAGAGTTTCCTCGGCTCGACGGCCATCAGTCGCCGCACCCCCATGCTCTACGTGGGGGCCAACGACGGCATGCTGCACGGTTTTCGGGTCGCCAACGGGGTGGAGACGCTGGGCTACATCCCGGCCAGCCTGCTGGGGGATCTGAGCCTGCTGACCAAGCCGGATTACAGCCACCGCTACTATGTGGACGGTACGCCCAAGGTGGGGGATGCCTATCTTGGCAGCAGCTGGAAAAGCGTGCTGCTGGGGTCGACCGGCGCCGGAGGCAAGGCGGTCTTTGCCATCGACGTGACGGCCCCCGACAACTTCACTGCCGACAAGATGTTGTGGGAGTTTACCAACGCCGAGATGGGGGTAGCGCTGGCTGCGCCGACCCTGGTCCGGGTGAAGTCCGGCAACAAATGGGTGGCGCTGGTGGCCAACGGCTACAACAGCACCAGCCAGACCGCCCGGCTGTTTGTGCTGGATCTGGCGACCGGCGCCGTGATCAAGGAGATAGATACCCAGGTGGGCTCGGCCAGCGAACCCAATGGCCTCTCATCCCCTTTGCCGGTAGACGAGGACGGGGATCGGGTAGCGGACTATGTCTATGCCGGCGATCTGCAGGGCAATCTGTGGAAATTCGACCTGACCGACAACAACAGCGCCCAGTGGGGGAGTGCCTTCAAGATCGGCAACAAGCCAAAACCGCTGTTTCAGGCGTGCAACGGGACCTGCTCTGCCAGCACGCGCCAGCCCATCACTATGCGCCCGTTGGCCATCCGTCATCCCAAGGGGGGCATCATGGTACTGATGGGGACGGGCAGCTATTTCACCAATGACGACAAGCTGTTGCCGGCAACCCCCAGGCTGGAGGCCGTCTACGGCATCTGGGATGCGGGGGCAAGCGTGCTCAGCAGTCAGCTGTTGCAGCAGAGCATTACCCACGAGTATTCCGCCAATGGCACCACCATCAAGTTCAACGTCAGGGTGGTCTCCAACACGGCGGTCAACTACACCAGCCAGAAAGGGTGGTATCTGGTGCTCAAATCCCCTGCGTTGAGCAAGGGGGTGGGAGAGCGAGCCGTTTCGGAGATGCTCTACCGCAACAAACGGCTGATCTTCAATACCCTGATCCCCTCGGCGGATGCCTGTGACTTTGGTGGACGCTCCTGGCTGATGGAGCTGGATCCCGTATCGGGGGCGCGTCTGAGCTACTCGGTGTTCGACGTCAATGGCGATGGGGCCGTCAACGATGACGACTATGTGGGGCTCAAGGACAGTGGCGGCAGCGACATCAAGGTGCCGGTCAGCGGCAAGCAGTTTGACGAGCTCACCACGGCGCCGAGCGTGGTGGAAGATGCCGACATGGAGCGCAAGTACATCAGCGGTTCCAGCGGCAATATCTCGGTCACGCTGGAAGAGGGGGCGGGTGATCTGGGTGGTCGCCAATCCTGGTTGCAACTGGAGTAGAGGTGGAGATGGCGCGTGGATTTTCCTTGCTGGAGCTGATGATTGCGGTAGCCGTGATGGCGATTCTGACCCTGATTGCCTACCCCAGCTACAACAGCTACATGGCGTCGGCCAAACGGGCCGAGGCCAAGGCGGCGCTGCTCGAGGCGGCGCAATACATGGAGCGGCAGTTTACCGCCGATGGCAACTATGATGGCGGCAACCTGGCCTCGGCCGGACTGGCCACCTTGCCCAGAGATGGTGGGGCTGCCTATTACAACCTGGCGCTCAATGCCAGCGGCGCCCGCTATACCCTGACGGCGATCCCGACCGGGGTGATGAACGGCGACCCCTGCGGCTTGCTGACCCTGGATCAGGGGGGGCAACAGGGGGTGTCGATGGCCAGCATGACGGCCGCCGAGTGCTGGTAATGCCTTACCAGCAGGCGGCAGGGGTCTTGATGTCAGCCTTGTTGAGGGTGAGGGTATCGCAGGCGGTGCTGCCGCTCTTGTCGCCCACCTGCGCTCCCTTGCTGGTGGCGATCAGGGTGTAGGTGGTTGCGGTAGCCCCGGAGATGGTGAAGTCGTAGTAGCTGCTGGTGGGGTTGCCCACTTGCGAGGGAGTCGCGCTGTAGCTGGTGTTGGAGACTCGGAACTCTTCCTGTTTCAGCTGCATGCTGAGCAAGCCCTTGAATGCCTCGGCTCGACGGGATTTGCGCAAACCGTCGCTGAAACTGGGGTAGGCGATGGATGCAATCATGGCGACGATGGCGACTGCAACGAGCAGTTCCAGCAGTGTGATTCCGGACTGTTTGGCTTTCATGGGGCGGCATGCTTCGTGAAACAGGTTGATACTATAGGATAGTACTGACGGTGTGCTCTACTGGCATGTGCAAAAAGAAAGGAGTCTTGAACGATGGAAGGCAGAAAGGGCAGATCCGCCGGTTTTACCCTGATAGAGCTGATGATCGGCCTGTCTCTGGTCGCTCTGCTGCTGACCGTTGCGATTCCCAGCTATCAATCCCTGCGCCAGGAGCAGATGGTCAAGGCTGCCACCCAGGCGGTGTACACGGATGTGATGTTGCTGAAGTCCGAGGCGATCAAGCGCAATCGCACCCTGCAGTTCATCATCTTCAACAGCGGTACCAGCAATTGGTGTTACCGCATTTTTATTGATGGCAGCTGCAACAGTTGCAGCGATCACTGCTCCAGCATTGAGGGGCGCAAGGGGGCCGATGCCAGTGAATATCCAGGTATCAGCCTGGTCGCCAGCTACAGTGAATCGGCCAGCAACATCAGACCCCTGAGTATCTCTCCCAGAAGATCCTCCTTGACGGCGGGGAATATTGCCATCTCATCCGGTACCTACTCCATGCAGGTCAAGACCAACAATGTCGGGCGTGTGCGTACCTGCGGTGTCAGCAATGTCAGTGGGGTGCCTGCATGTTGAGAGCGCCAAGGGGATTCAATGTGGTGGAGCTGATGGTTGCCATGGTGGCAGGCCTGCTGCTGGTCGCCGCGGTGACATCCTTGTTCGCCACCATCCTCAGAGTGAATCAAACCTCCATGCAGGTGAGCCGCCTCAATCAGGAGCTGCAGAGCGTCACCGACATGATCGCCCGTGACGTGCAGCGAACAGGTTATGATCAGGGGGCGACAGCCTTTCTCGGCGCCGCATCGGGAGCCAGATCTCCTTTCTATTTCGATACCAGCAGCGATCTGATGAATGAGACGGTCACTGGCTCCAAGATTTATCGCTGCATCAGGCTGAAATACGATGATGATAACAACGGCGCTCTTGGGGCTAATGAAACCTATATCTACAGCTACGACAGTGCCGACAAAGGGGTACAGCTTGGCACTAGTTGCAGCACCGGTAGCCTGCTGAGTACCGACAATACCATCGAAGTTACGGATCTCACCTTCTCGCTGTTGAGTGGCAGCGTCTCGTCAGGTGCTCGGACGGTGCGGCTGAACATATCGGGCCAGTTCAAGGCCAACACCGCGCTCAAACTTACCCTGCAGCGTGATATCAAGCTGCGCAACGACGGGTATTGATGTCATGCAACGTCATCTTGGTTTTACCACCTTCACCGTTACCTTGCTGCTTACTGTGATGTTGCTGAGCATCTCGCTGCTGGTGGGCAAGCTGATGGTGTCTGACCGCCGTGTCAGCCTCAACGAAGTGCAGTATCGACAGGCGCTGGCCCTGGCCGAACTGGGGTTATCCGACGGGGTCGGCCGCTTGGCACAGGACGCAAGTTGGCGTAGCGCCAGCAGTGGCGTGTCGGTCACTGTGTCGGCCGGTACCTATACCCTGTTTGCGCTGGACGACACAGCCGTGACCGTGGGCGGGGTGAGTGTGACGCCGGTCAGGGTGCGTGCCCAGGCTACCCTGGTTGACAGTACTGCCAATGCCGATGTGGAGATAAAGACCATCAAGGTCAGCGTATTGGCGGGCACCCCGGCCGCCCCTCTGACGGTTGCCGGCGGCATGGCCGTTTCCGGTAACTTTACAGTGGTGGCCAATCCCAACGGGGGCGGGCCTGGCGTGCCGCTCTCCATCTGGACCAACGGTAATGTGGATCTGACCAATGGTTCCGGTCAGACCTGCCATCAGGGGGATTACAGCGGAGGGTGCAGTGCCTACATCAGCCAGAAGGGGGACAAACAGTCGGACATCAAGGACAACGATACCGCCTTCCCAAGCGACCTGGTCTGGTATCTGTTCAACGAGAATGACGATGCAACAGGGTGGGCCAATCTGGAGTCGCGGGCAGTGCAGATGCTGACCAATTGCGATTCGTTGTCGACCGCCTCCCGTGGACTCATCATCGTCGATGGGGACTGCAAGCCGGGCGGTTCGATCGGTTCGGTTGCCGCACCTGTGGTGCTTATCGTGCGCAACGGGGATCTGATGGTCAACGGCAACGCCACCCTCTATGGGTTGGTGTTCGCCTACTCCTCTACTCCCGTCACGGCTACCACCGATATCAGTCTGAAGGGGGGCGCCATCGTCAATGGCGCTGTGGTTGCCAACTACCAACTGGGCAAGACCGCCAACGGGACCTTCGACGCCAAGTACGACCAGGCGGTGCTGAGCAATATCGAAAACGGGGCCGCATTTCAGATCATTAATCTAGTGCCCGGTAGCTGGCGGGACTGGTAGGAGCGAACATGAAACAGCACAAGGGATTCGGGCTGTTGGAGATCTTGATCACCCTGGTTCTGCTCGGGGTGGGGGTGGCCGGGCTGGTGGCCATGTCGCGCGGGATCCTCGGGGCCTCCCAGGACGGTCGACGCTATGAGGTGGCGATGCGGCTGGCCGAGTCGAAACTCGATGATTTTCGTACCTTCAACGGCGTGGTGAGTGCCGTCTCTCCGCTCACGGCCTATAACAGCATTGCGGCGGGCACCAGTACCGTCACCCCCGCCGACGGCGGCGGGACCTATACCCTGAGCTGGACCGTCAACAACCAGTACTGGAATGGTACGGCCTGGCAGACCACGGCCCCGGCGGGATACCTGCAGTCCTATCCGGGTCGCAAGGTCGTCAACGTAACCGTCAGCTGGAGCGACAATGACGGGAATCCGATCTCGCTGTTATTGGCCGGCGCTGTATCACCGGCAGAGTCACTGGCCCAGAACCAGTTGAATGGCGGGCTCGATACCAGTCGCGAACCTCCCTAGGTAGTCTATACCCCGGGGGTGGCGCCGGACGTCATCTCCATCCAGATCGATCAGGAAGGGCGCAAGCAGGAGACCAGCAAGCCGCTGCCGACGGTGACCTCCAAGGATGGCACCGTCGGCAAGCTGGTGCAGTTCGAGACGGTCACCTACAAGCCCGACAACGGCGGCAACACCCAGCAGGTATTGCAGGATCTGGCCTCGGTCTCCTGCTCTTGCAGTTACGGCTCGAGCGTCAATGCCTACCTGCCGGGCCAGGCGATCCTGACCGACAGCAATCTGCTCTATTGGAGTGTGGGCTCCCAGGTCACCAAGCAGACCGGCATCCTCAACAGCAGCGTCAAGGATCAACCCACCCTCTGCACCAGTTGCTGCAAGAACCACTTCGATGGCAGTGGCAGCAGCTTTGATCAGTTCTACTCTCCGCTGCACACCAACAGGCAGCGCTATAACAGCTCGCTCACCTCGGTCAACAGTGGTGACTATGTGGATGCCTGCCGCTTCGTCCGGCTCGATGGCTATTATCGCCCTCTGCCCGAGTGGAACCTGATCAAAGTCATAGTGGCCAGCGCCGACTTCCTCGCCAAGACAGCCAATCAGACCAGCTACCAGAATTACATCAAGTACGTGGTCACCACCTACATCACCTGGCAGAAGAACACCCTCAACTGGACCGCGAACCCCACTGCCACGCCACCGACCATCACCGAGTTTGCCGACTGGTTGCCTGCCAACGCGGCGGCGGGGGGGGACACCACGACCAAGGTCACCATGAGCACGGGCACGGCCCAGCTGATCGCGCGCGGCATCTATGTGGATGTGCTCTCGCCCACCTATCTGGCCGCACTCGACCTGACCTCGCAGGATCTGCTGGCCAGAGTGCCATTCCAGGATATCAACCTGACCATGCTGGCCGAGTGGAGTCTGGAGCCCTTGAGTGGCCAGCTGACCGGCAGTGTCTCCGACTATGTGGGGGTGACCAACGAGACGGTCAAGACGGTGGTCGATCTCAACAACTACTACTTCGGCAGCTACAGTCGCGGCTACCTGTCTGCCAAGAAGAGCACCAAGGATGCCTCCAACGTGTTGCAGAGCGCGTCGATCAAGGTGACCGCCTATCAAGGCAACTCGGGGATCACCGCCTCGCTCATCTCTCCAGTGGATCAGAGTGAAGCCAAGAGCGCCAGCATGCCGGTGGCGATCGATACCAGTGCCCAAACCGTACCGACCCTGACCGTGTCGGGGCGGATCGAGTGTCTGGAGAAGGTCAGCAACAAGGACCCATCCCCCACGGCGTGCAACAAGAACACCTTCAACGGGTTGAGCGTGACCACCACCACCACGGGGGCCACCTGCCGTATCGACAAGCCCCAGGCCAACAACCAGCCAGCCACCTATGTCTGCACGGCGGCGCAAAACAGCAGTCTGGTGGTGAGTTTCTCTTACAGTGCCCAGGGCAACACCACCTATCTGCTGAAGCCGGCGTCGTTGAGCATCGCCATGACACCGCCCGCCAGCGGTCAGGTGATCACCGGGCCCTGTGGCCTGCTGGTGGACAACGGCGTGACCAATGCGAGCAGCCTGACTTGTACCCCCTGAGTCTTGGGCGCTGGCACAGCCAGCGCCTTTTCTTTATCATTCCCCATCATTTTCGAATTCAAGATGCATCGCCATGGCAAAAGCCCTCTCTCTGATGCTTGCCCAGTTGAATCTGACGGTAGGCGCCATCGAAGATAACTGTGACAAGGTGCTGGCGGCAGCCGCCGAAGCCGATCGGCAAGGCGCCGATCTGCTGGTCTGCTCCGAACTGGCCCTGACCGGCTATCCGCCGGAAGATCTGCTGCTGCGCGCAGATCTGATGATCCGGGTGGAGGCTGCCCTGGCCCGCATCGCGGCATGGCAGGGGGCTTGCGCCATTCTGGTGGGTCACCCCTGGCGCGACGGGGAGGCACTCTACAACGCCGCCTCCCTCTACGAGCAAGGCAAGCTGGTCGCACGCTACTTCAAGCAGGATTTGCCCAACTACGGAGTATTCGACGAGAAGCGCTACTTCACTGCGGCAACCGAGACCTGCGTGGTCCCCTTCCGTGGTCATCAGCTGGGCTTGCTCATCTGCGAAGATCTCTGGCAACCAGGGCCGGCGCTGGCCGCCAAGGCCGCTGGGGCCGAGCTGCTGCTCACCATCAATGCCTCGCCCTACGATCAGGAAAAACCCTGGATCCGCCGCGAGCTGATGATGGAGCGCTGCGATCAGACTGGTCTGCCGCTCATCTACCTCAACCAGGTATGCGGTCAGGACGAGCTGATCTTCGACGGCTGCTCCAAGGTGTTCAACAGCCAGGGCGAGCTGACCCACAAGCTGGCCCCCTTTGCCGAAGAGCTGGCGCTGGTGCGCTTTGCCGATGGCCAGCCGGTGAAGGAGCGGGAACCCGCCGCGCCGCTGGAACCCTTGGCCGAGACCTATCAGGCGCTGGTACTGGCGGTACGCGACTACGTCACCAAGAACGGCTTCCACGGCGCCGTGCTGGGCCTCTCCGGCGGCATCGACTCGGCACTGACCCTGGCCATTGCGGCCGATGCCATTGGCGCCGACAAGGTGCAGGCGGTGATGATGCCGTTCCGCTACACCGCCCAGATGAGCGTGGAAGATGCCAAGGAGCAGGCCGAGCGGATGGGGGTGGAGTTCAACATCATCTCCATCGAGCCCATGTTCGAGGGCTTTATGGCCCAGCTGGCGCCGCTGTTTGAGGGCACTGCCCGCGACACCACCGAAGAGAACCTGCAGGCTCGCTGCCGTGGTGTGCTGTTGATGGCGCTCTCCAACAAGCGTCGCCGCATCGTGCTGACCACCGGCAACAAGAGCGAGATGGCGGTGGGCTATGCCACCCTGTACGGCGACATGGCCGGCGGTTTCGACGTGCTCAAGGACGTCCCCAAGACGCTGGTCTTCAAGCTGTGCGAATACCGCAATTCCGTCGATTATGTGATCCCGCAGCGGGTCATCGACCGTCCTCCTTCGGCAGAATTGGCACCGGACCAGGTGGATCAGGACAGCCTGCCCCCTTATGACATCCTGGATGCCATCCTCAAGCGCTATGTGGAAGAAGATGCCTCCGTGGCCGACATGGTGGCGGAAGGCTTCGAGGAGGCGGTGGTGCGCAAGGTGATTCGGCTGGTGGATCTCAACGAATACAAGCGCCGTCAGGCGGCGGTCGGGCCCCGCATCACGGCCCGCAACTTTGGTAAGGATCGCCGTTACCCCATCACGTCCGGGTTTGGCAAACAGAACTGGTAAGGAGTCACCATGAAGAAGATTGAAGCCATCATCAAACCGTTCAAGCTGGACGATGTGCGCGAGGCCCTGGCCGAGATCGGCATCAACGGTATGACGGTATCCGAGGTCAAGGGCTTCGGCCGCCAGAAGGGCCACACCGAGCTTTATCGCGGCGCCGAGTACATGGTCGATTTCCTGCCGAAGGTAAAGGTGGAGCTGGTGGTGCAGGACGAGGATCTCGATGCCTGCCTGGAAGCGATCCAGAACACCGCCCGCACCGGCAAGATTGGTGACGGCAAGATCTTCGTCTGCGAGGTGGAGCGGGTCATCCGCATCCGTACCGGCGAAGAGAACGAAGACGCCATCTGACGGATGGCTGAGCCTTGTGATGAGCCAACGAATGGAGACTCGAGCCCGCTGATGTCCTGGATGCGCCTCGTTGCGGTGGCCGGCCTGCTGGCCGGTCTGACCGCCTGCAGTACCCGGCCGCCGGCCCAGCCGGAAAACCTGTGCCAGATCTTTCGTGAGAAGCCGGACTGGCACAAGGCGGCGCTCAAGATGAACGAGAAGTGGGGAACGCCTGTGCAGGTGGTGATGGCCATGATGTATCAGGAGTCCTCCTTCGTGCACGATGCCCAGCCGCCGATGCAGTATTTCCTCTTCATCCCGACCGGGCGGGCCAGCTCCGCCTACGGCTATGCCCAGGTCAAAGATGAAACCTGGGCCGACTATCAGCGGGAGACCGGCAACAGCTGGAGCGATCGCGATGACTTTGCCGACGCCATCGACTTCATGGGCTGGTACACTCACAAGGCCCAGCGGCTGAACGGCACCTCCAAGTGGGATGCGTATGGCCAGTATCTCAACTATCACGAAGGGTGGGGTGGCTATCGGCGTGGCAGCTACCGCAGCAAGGGATGGCTGATGAAGACATCCCGCAAGGTGGAGGCTCGCGCCCAGCGCTACGGCGCCCAGTATCGCCAATGCAAGGATCAGCTCTCCAGCGGGGGCTGGTTCTGGTAACCAAATCAGGAGTCAGAAATGCCGTTATTGGACAGTTTTACCGTTGACCACACCCGCATGGCCGCGCCGGCGGTACGTGTGGCCAAGACCATGCAGACCCCGAACAAGGACACCATTACCGTGTTCGACCTGCGTTTCTGCGTGCCGAACCAGGAGATCCTCTCCGAGCGCGGCATCCACACCCTCGAGCACCTGTTTGCCGGCTTTATGCGTGATCACCTGAACGGCAACGGGGTGGAGATCATCGACATCTCCCCCATGGGCTGCCGCACCGGCTTCTACATGAGCCTGATCGGTGCACCGGACGAGGCACGGGTTGGTGCCGCCTGGCAGGCCGCCATGAGCGACGTGCTGACCGTGCAGGAGCAGGGCAAGATCCCCGAGCTGAACGAATACCAGTGCGGCACCTACAGCATGCACTCGCTGGAAGAGGCCCATGCCATCGCCCGCCACGTGCTGGAGCGCGGCATCGGCGTCAACCGCAATGACGAACTGGCCCTGCCGGAAGAGAAGCTGAAAAGCCTCTGATCCTGGATGGCAAACATGAAAAAGGCCGGTCAATGACCGGCCTTTTTGCGTTTGGCGAGTTCAGGAGGGCAGCGGCATCACCCGGTTGCGGCCCAGCTCCTTGGCCTTGTAGAGCAGCTTGTCGGTGCGCTCGACCAGGCTGTCGCCTGTCTCCTGACCATTGTATTCACCCACCCCGAACGAGGCGGTGATGTGGTCGATGCGCCGGCCCGACTTGCGGTCCAGGATCGACATCTTCTCGATGGCCCGGCGCAGGCTCTCCGCCATCTGGCGGCTCAGTGCCAGGTTGCGCATGGGGAGCAGCAGGGCAAACTCTTCGCCGCCGAGGCGGTAGGCTGTGACGCCCTCCTTGCAGGTCTCCCGCAGCCGCTTGCTGAAGGCGCGCAGCACCTGGTCTCCCAGCAGGTGGCCATATTCGTCGTTGAAGCTCTTGAAGCGGTCGATATCGGCGAGGATCAGCGAGAAGGGCTGCTTGCTGCGCAGCAGGCTGTCTATCTCCAGATCGAAGGCGCGCCGGTTGAGCAGGCTGGTGAGGGCATCCTCATTGGCCAGCTTGCGGGTCTCGTTGAGCGCCTCGCGCAGCTCCTTGATCTCCTTCTCGGCGCTGCTGAGCTGGTTGCGAAAGTGCATGGTGGACATGCGCACGTCCCGCGACTCGCGCACCAGATCCCGCAGGATCCCCATGGTGTCCTCCAGGCTCAATCCCTCATCATCGATGAGGCTCAGCCGGTCGAAACTCTTGTCGAGCATCTCCTGAAACATGCCGGTATCCGAGATGGCATCCTGCATGGTGTGGCCGAGCTCGTTGGCCATGGCGGCCAGGTTGAGCTTCATCGCCTCCATCTGCTGCTCATCCTGGGCGGCGAGGTGCTGGTGATAGAGACGTTCGCAGGTAGTGAGGGAGCAGGTGCCCTGCAGCTTGATGGCCTGATCGATGGCCTGATTGAGCTCGGGCATGCTGGCCGCCACATAGTTATACCAAAGGGTGTAATTATCCGGCGTGGTGGGGATTTGATACTTGATCATCAGGGGAACCGCCTGCTTGAGATAGGCGGCGGATTGGGCGAACGAATCCTTGCTCATGAGTTCCATGTCTCATCATGACTGCAAACTGTGCATAGTATGACAGAGAGATTGGCCAAAAGGCAGTCGATGGATGCCATTCGCCCCCCCCTCCGATATAATGTCGCCGTTACCACCTACCCTAAGGCCTGCTTATGTCTCAAAAAGATCCTTTCCTCGAACGCGAGGCCGAAAAATACGAGAATCCGATCGCCAGTCGCGAGCTGATCCTCGACCTCATCAAGGGCCATGAAAAGCCCATGTCCCGTGAAGAGTTGGCCAAGGTCCTCAAGCTGACCGAAGAAGAGCCGCTGGAAGCCTTGCGTCGCCGTCTGCGCGCCATGGAGCGCGACGGTCAACTGGTCTTCACCCGCAACCAGTGTTACGCCCTGCCGGATCGCCTGAATCTGGTCAAAGGCTATGTGCTCGGCCACAAGGATGGCTTCGGTTTCCTGCGTCCCGAGGGTGGTGGCCCGGATCTGTTCCTGAACAACCGCGAGATGCAGCGCCTGATGCACGGCGACTATGCCCTGGTGCAGCCCACCGAGATCGACCGCAAGGGTCGCCAGGAGGCGCGTCTGGTGCGTTTGCTCAAGGCCCGCGAGGCGGACATCGTCGGTCGCTACTTCGTCGAGAACGGCGTCGGTTTCGTGGTACCCGACGACAGCCGCATCGGCCAGGACATCATCATCCCGGAAGGGGAGAACAAGGGGGCTCGCCAGAGCCAGGTGGTGGTCGTGCGCATCAATCAGCGCGCCACCGCCCGCTTCAATGCGGTCGGTACCGTGCTGGAAGTGCTGGGTGAAAACATGGCGCCCGGCATGGAGATCGAAATCGCCTTGCGTACCCACGGCATTCCGCACACCTGGCCCGAGGAGGTGACCAAGGAGGTTGCCGGTCTGGGCGAACAGGTGCCGGAGAAGGCCAAAGAGGGTCGTATCGACCTGCGTGCCCTGCCGCTGGTGACCATTGACGGGGAAGATGCCCGTGACTTCGATGACGCCGTCTTCTGTGAGGCCAAGCGCGGTGGCGGCTGGCGCCTGTGGGTCGCCATTGCCGACGTTTCCGCCTACGTGAAGCCGGGCACTGCCCTCGACATCGAAGCCTATCAGCGCGGCAACTCCGTTTACTTCCCCGAGTTCGTGGTGCCCATGCTGCCGGAGGTGCTCTCCAACGGCCTCTGCTCGCTCAACCCGCAGGTTGACCGCCTCTGCATGGTGTGCGAGATGACCATCTCCGCTGCCGGTCGCATGTCCGGCTACAAGTTCTACGAAGCGGTGATGAACTCCCACGCCCGCATGACCTACACCAAGGTGGCGGCGATCCTCGACGGGGATCCCAAGCTGCGCCAGCAGTACGAGCCGCTGGTGGGCCACATCGAGGAGCTCAACAACCTCTACAAGGCGCTCAAGCATGCCCGCCATCAGCGCGGTGCGGTGGAGTTCGAGAGCGAAGAGACCCGTTTCATCTTCAACGCCCAGCGCAAGATCGACCGCATCGTGCCGCTGGTGCGCAACGACGCCCACAAGATCATCGAAGAGTGCATGATCCAGGCGAACGTGGCTGCCGCCCGTTACATCGAGAAGAACGAGGCTGCCGCCCTGTTCCGGGTGCACGACCGCCCGGGCGAAGAGCGCCTCACCGGTTTCCGTGACTTCCTGGCCGAGCTGGGCCTGGAGCTCAAGGGGGGCCTGGAGCCCGAGCCGAAAGACTTTGCCGACCTGGCCGCCAAGTTTGAAGGGCGCCCGGATGCGGAGCTGCTCTCCACCATGTTGCTGCGCTCCATGCGTCAGGCCATCTATCAGGCCGACAACATCGGCCACTTCGGTCTGGCCTTGAAGTCTTACGCGCACTTCACCTCGCCGATCCGTCGCTACCCTGACCTCATACTGCACCGGGCGATCAAGTATCAGACCGCCAAGGAGCAGCAGGGCAACCTGCGCCACAAGTGGACGCCGAGCGGTGGCTACCACTACCAGCTGGAAGAAGTGGATCCGATGGGCGAGCACTGCTCCATGACCGAGCGCCGCGCCGATGACGCCACCCGTGACGTGGCCGATTGGCTCAAGTGCGAGTACATGCTGGATCACGTGGGTGACGAGTTCGACGGTGTCATCGCCAGCGTCACCGGCTTTGGCTTCTTCGTGCGTCTGGCCGAGATCCATATCGACGGTCTGGTGCATGTCAGCACCCTCACCAACGACTACTACCAGTTCGACCCGCTGCACCAGCAGCTGATCGGCGAGAACTTCCGCCGCCGCTACCGTCTGGGTGACAAGGTGCGGGTCAAGGTGATGGGCGTGAATCTGGATGATCGCAAGATCGACTTCGTGATGGTGGAAGAGCCCCTCAAGGCAACCGGCAAGAACGCCAAAGAGATGGCGCGCAAGCAGGCCGAGATCAAGAAAGAGAAGGCCAAGAGCGCACAGCGTCACGAAAAACGTAAAGAGGGCAAGGATCACGGCAAATCCGACAAGGGTGGCCGTGCCAAATCCAGCAACAGACGACCGGGCAAAAAAGCGCGCGACAAAGCCAAGGGGTAAGCCCTTCGGCCATGGCCTGGGTCCAGCGACCCGGGCTGAAGTCGTAAGGGGTTGATGGCCCCGGGTTATCTACTCCAGCGCCCGATAGTCCCGGAGACGAAAAAATCCGAACCCTGTTACCGGGGTTCGGATTTTTTATGGTCAGCGAAAGGGGGGGGGGGGACAGTTAGGGAAGGTGCGAACAAGGGGATC
>NZ_NEVB01000189.1:0-33210 GCF_002259925.1 Aeromonas sp. A35_P
TAAAGCCGGGATAACCCGGCTTTATTATCAGTTTATTTGTTGTGGCGCTCGTAAAGCCGCTGCACCACATCCTTCAAACCCAGTCCCTCGTTTTGCAGCAAGACCGTGAGGTGGTAGAGCAGATCGGCGGATTCGTTGATAAGTTCCTCCCGATCCTTGGCCATGGCGGCCAGCGCCACTTCCACGCCCTCTTCACCCACCTTCTGGGCGATGCGTTTGGTGCCCTTGCCATAGAGGCTAGCAGTGTAGCTGGTGGTCGGATCCGCGCCCTTGCGGGCGGCCAGGATCTGCTCGAGCTCGGCCAGGAAGCCAAGCGGCGGCACGGGGTGGCCGTCGAAGCAGGAGGGATTGCCCAGATGGCAGGTGGGGCCGACGGGGTTGGCGGCGATCAGCAGGGAGTCCTGATCGCAGTCGGTGGTGATGGCGACCAGCTGGAGCACATGGCCCGAGCTCTCCCCCTTGGTCCAGAGGCGCTGTTTGCTGCGGCTGAAGAAGGTGACCTGGCCGGTCGCCAGAGTTTTATCCAGGGCTTCCCGGGTCATGAATCCCTGCATCAGCACCTCGCCGCTGGCGGCATGCTGGACGATGGCGGGGATCATGCCGTCACATTTTGCCCAGTCCAGGCGCTCGGCCAGCGATACGTCGTTGTTTACTGCTTGATTATTCACGGATGGCGACTCCTTCGGTTTTCAGCCAGCGTTTCAGTTCGGGAATGGGGATAAGGCCTTTGTGGAACACGGAGGCGGCCAGCGCCCCGTCCACGTCGGCGAGGGTGAAGGCATCACGAAAGTGCTCCATGGCACCGGCGCCGCCGGAGGCGATGAGCGGCACCTTGCAGACGGCGCGCACCAGCTTGAGCTGCTCGAGATCATAGCCCTGGCGCATGCCGTCCTGGTTCATCACGTTCAGCACGATTTCACCGGCGCCACGCTTTTGCGCCTCCTCGACCCAGTCGAGGGTATGCCAGGCGGTGGTGCGGGTGCGGCTCTCGTCGCCGGTAAACTGCTTGACCTGATAGTGGCCGCTCTGGGCATCAAAATAGGAGTCGATGCCCACCACCACGCATTGCACGCCGAATCGCTCGGCCAGTCGGGTGATGAGGCTGGGATCGGCCAGGGCCGGCGAGTTGATGGAGACCTTGTCGGCCCCGAATTCCAGGATCTGGCGGGCATCCTCGACGCTCTTGATGCCACCGGCGACGCAGAAGGGGATGTCGATGACCTCGGCCACCCGGCTCACCCAGCTCTTGTCCACCACCCGCTCATCGCTCGAGGCGGTGATGTCGTAAAACACCAGCTCATCGGCCCCCTCGCTGGCGTAGCGGCGGGCCAGCTCGACGATGCCGCCCATCACCTCGTGATTACGAAACTGCACTCCCTTGACCACCACGCCATCTTTGACGTCGAGACAGGGGATAATACGCTTTGACAACATGCTCGTTGCTCCATGTAAAGCACTGTTAAAACTAACGTTGTTGCCAACGGGCCTTGGGGCCCGGCGGCGAGTGAAAAAATGTCAATGGCATGCTTTAACAGCGGGTTCCTGTACGGGAGAAAAGACCGGATCCGGACGGTGTTTTCACGCGGGGGAACACCACTATATGCACGACTTTATTCAGTGATTCAACCCTTTATCCGCCCTGTTTGCCCCCTGGGATCCCTTGCTGCCATCGGGCTGGCGTGCCAGGGGTTCCCCATGAGCATCATCCGTTGCCAGCAGTGCCCGCAGAGTGAGCAGGGCCCCATCAAAGTCGAACACCTTGAGCTGACGGGCCAGCGTCTCGCCCTGAGTGCCCAGCGTGAGCATCAAGGGGGCGGCATACTGCTCGAATAGCGGCAGTACGGCGGTGTCGCTTTGCAGCAGCAGCTCTTCCATCTGACGCAGCAGCGGTTGCTGCCACTGGCCGCCAAGGGGGGCCGAGGTGGCGGGGACAGGGCGCTCCTCCTCTCCCAGCAGGTCGAGCAGCGCCGAGAGGTGGCGCTCGATGGGCATCATCAGCTCGGCCGGGGCCGGGCTCCCTTTGGCAAGGGTCTGCTCCAGCTGCTGACAGAGCGCGGCCAGTTCGACCAGCCCCAGGGTGCTGGCCACCCCGCGCAGGGTGTGCACCAGCCGGGTGGCAGCGGGCTTGTCACCGGTTTGCAGTTGAGCGGCCAGCTGCTGCATGTCCAGACTGTGTTCACTGGCGAAGTGGCGCAGCAGGGTCACGTATTTGTTCTGGTTGCCCTGCAACACCGCCAGCCCCTGTTGCAGGTCGAGCCCGGGCACCCCTTGCAGGCGGGCGAGGGGGCCGATCAGCAGATCGTTGGCTCGGCGTTGATAACCAGGTTTGGCGGCTGAGCTGTTGGGCAGCCACTGTTGCAGCGCTGCAAACAGGCGTGTCGGGGTGACCGGTTTGGCGATGAAGTCGTTCATGCCCGCGGACTCGCAGGCCCTTCTGTCCTCTTCGAAGGCACTGGCGGTGAGCGCCAGAATGGGCACCTTGTCCAAGCCCGGCAGCGCCCGGATGGCGCGGGTAGCGCTGTAGCCATCCATCAGCGGCATCTGTATGTCCATCAGGATAAGATCGAAGGGGCGCTGACTGACGCGCGCCAGCGCCTCCTGGCCGTTCACCGCCGTCTCTATGACCAGGCCGCTGTTGCCGAGCAGCTCCAGCACCACCTCGCGGTTGATGGCGTTGTCCTCCACCAGCAGCACCCTGGCGTGGTTGGCGAAAAAGAGAGCCTGCTGCACCGTCTGCTCAAGCAGGGCGGGCTGTTGTGGCTCGCCCACTCCTGCCGAGAGGCGGGCGGTAAACCAGAAGCAGCTGCCCTTGCCAAGGGTGCTGCTGACCCCCACATCCCCGCCCATCAGGGTGGCGAGCCGGCTGGTGATGGCGAGCCCCAGCCCGGTGCCGCCATATTTGCGGGTGGTGGAGACGTCCGCCTGCTCGAAGGCCTGGAACAGCTTCTCGGCCTGTTCCGGACTGATGCCGATGCCGGTGTCCTCCACCTCGAAGCGCAGCAGATAGTCGTTGCCAAGCTGGCGCTCCGGTCGTACCCGCAGGGTGACCGAGCCCTGCTCGGTGAACTTGATGGCGTTGGCCGTGTAGTTGAGCAGCGCCTGGCGCAGACGGGTGATGTCGCCGTGCACCCAGGCCGGGGTGTCGCCGATGTCGACTATGATGGTGAGCCCCTTGGCGCGGGCCTGCTCGCTCATCAGAGCGCTGACGTTGTCCAGCATGGCGGTGAGGGAGAAGTCGCTTTGCTCCAGCGCCATCTTGCCGGCATCGATTTTGGAGAGATCCAGAATGTCGTTGATGATGGTGAGCAGATGCTGGGCGGCGTTGTCGATCTTCTCCAGCCGCTCCTGCTGGGTGTGATCCGGCGTGTCGCGCTTGAGCAGATAGGTGAGCCCCAGAATGGCGTTCATGGGAGTGCGGATCTCGTGGCTCATGTTGGCCAGAAACGCGCTCTTGGCCCGGTTGGCGCTCTCAGCCCGCTGATGGGCCTGGGCCAGTTGCTGAGTGCGCTCGTCAACCATCTCCTCCAGGTGGTAGCGGTACTGGTCCAACTCCTCGCCGAGCTGCTTCTTCTCGGTGATGTCGGCCTGTACCGTCACGTAGTGGGTCACGACCCCGTTCTCCTGGCGGATGGGGGAGACGGTGGCTAGCACATGGTAGTGGGAGCCGTCCTTTCGTTTGTTGATGAACTCGCCGTGCCAGCGCTGGCCACGCTTGATGGCGTCCCACAGGGCGATATAGGTGGCCCTAGGGGTGAGGCCGGAGCGCAGCAGGGTCGGGGTCTGGCCGATCACTTCGCTCTGCTGGTAGCCGCTGGTGGTCAGGAAGGCGACGTTGACATACTCGATGCGGGCCTGGGTATCGGTGATGAAGACGCCGTCCGGGCTCTGCTCCAGCGCGAGCGACAGCTGACGCAACTGCTGCTCGGCCAGTTTGCGCTCCGTGATGTCCAGATGGATGCCTAGCAGGCGCAGCGGGCGCTGCTGGGCATCCCGATAGACGCTGCCCTTGCTGCTGAGCCAGCGCACCTCGCCGTCTGGCAGCAGGATGCGGAACTCGAGCTCCACCGGCTTGCCGCCGGCGGGAAGGTCTGCCAGCAGCTGGTCGATGCGCGGCTTGTCATCCGGGTGCAGGCAGCGCTGCCAAGTGTGGATCTCGCTGAGCTGCTCGGCGCTGCGGCCATAGAGGCGGGCGCACTCGGGGGAGAAGTAGAGGCGACCACTCTGGATGTTCCACTCCCAGATCCCGATGTGCGCCCCCTCCTGGGCCAGCAGCAACCTTTGCTCACTCTCGCGCAGGGCGCTGCTGGTGGTCTCGGCGCGGATGCGGGCGCTGATGGCGTCATCCATCAGATTGAGCGCCGCCAGTCGGGCGCGGCGCTGGGTATCGAGCGCTATCTGCTGGTTGTGCAGCAACTGCTGCTCGGCCAGCTTGCGCTCCGTGATGTCCTGTACCGTGCCGTAAAGCTCGACTATGGTCCCCTCGCTGTCTCGAAGCGCAGCCCCCCGGGCGATGATCCAGGCCGGCTCGCCCTGATCGTGGATCACCTCGGCGTCGCACTCGTAGGGCAGGCCATCCTGCAGGCAGCGCTCGACCGACTGGGCGATGGTTCGCCACCCCTCCTGGGTGAAATACTTCTTCACTTCGGGGTAGATGGCGGGGGGCAGGGAGGGATCGCGGCCATAGATGCGGTAGATCTCCGGCGACCAGAAGTGGCTGTCATCGGCGATGTGCCAGCGCCAGTTGCCGATCTTGGCCAGGTGCTGGGATTCACGCAGGATCCCCTCGTTGCGGCGCAAGGCCTCCTCCGCCTCCTTGCGCTGCTGGTTGTCCTCGATCACCGAGATAAAGTAGTCGGGCTCCCCCTTGAGGTTTTTGACCAGCGCCACCGTCAGGGTGATCCAGAGGATCTCGCCCCCCTTGCGCAGGTAGCGCTTCTCCAGGGTGTACTGCTGGCGTTCGCCGGCCAGCATCTGGGTCACATAGGTCTGGTCGATGAAGAGATCGTCCGGGTGGGTGATCTGCTGAAAGGTCATCCCCATCAGCTCGTCGGCCTGATAGCCCACCATGTCGCACAGCCGCTGGTTGACCCGCAGCCACTTGCCGTCGGGGGCGACCAGGGCAATGCCGACCGCCGCCTGTTCGAAGGTGGCCTGGAAGCGGGTTTCACTCTGTTGCAGACGGGACTGGATGCTGGCCAGCTCTTGCCAGCGTTGGGTCTCCCGGCTGCGGGAGTGGTGCACTGCGGCGCTCAGCAGGCTGATGAGGATGCCGTTGACCTCCAGAATGCCCCACTGCACCAGATCCTGGCCGGAGCCGATGCGCAGCTCGTGGACCGGGAGCAACACGAAGTAGGCCGTGAGCAGGCCGCTCATCAGGGTGCAGAGCAGACCGGGCAGCAGGCCGCCCAGCATGGCACAGACGATGATGGGCAGCATGAACAGCACCAGCAGGGGGCGCTCGCCAAAGGCGATGGGCAGCTGGACCCGGATCTGCAGCATCAGGACGGGCAGCAGCAGTGCCAGCAGGCAGACGCCCCAGCGCTGTTTGGTGGGGCGAATATGCCACAGCGAAGACCAGTTCATCATAGGGACTCTTCCGGCGGAGTGGGGGCCTGCGGATAGGGTGGCTGCTCTCCGAGCTGGAGCGACAGCTCATTGACCTTGTGCTTGAGGGCCAGCATGGCGAGCTCCCTGTCCACCATCACCTTGTTGAACCGCTCCAGCTCGTTGTTTTGCTGGCGCAGTTCGCTCGCCTGGCGGGTCAGGGCCTGTTCGACCTGCTCCCGCTCCGTGATGTCCAGCAAGAGGCCGAGCACGGCGGGCTGGCCACGGTAGTCGACGCGCCGGCCGTACAGCTCCATCTCGATGTTCTGGTGATCGTGATGCAGGGCGGTGAAGCGGGTGTGGATCTCGCTGTCTTCCTGCTCGCAGCGCTGCAGCTGTTCGGCCACTCTGGCGCTGTCCTTGGCACTGGCCAGGGCTGGCAGGGAGCCTATCTTCAGCAGCGCCGCGGTCGAGCCGTAGCCAAACAGGCGGGCAAAACCTGGGTTGATGTAGCAGAGCTGACCCTGCTGGATGATGTAAATGCCGGCCAGGGATTGCTCCACCAGGGCGCGGAACAATCCTTCACGCTCACGCAGGCCCGCCTCGGCCCGCTTGAAGTCGGTGATGTCGCGGGAGATGCCAAAGATACCGATCACCTCGCCGTCGCTGCCCTGCAGCGGCCCCTTGGTGGCGAGAAACACCCGCTTGCCGCCTGGCAGGGTCAGAAACTCCTCCTGGGTCTGCACCCGGTTGCTGGCAATCACCTGGCGGCCAATCTCCATCAGCATGCGCGCCTGGTCGGGGGGAAAGATGGCCGTGTCATCCTGGCCCAGCATCTCGCTGGCCGACTTGCCGACGAACTGGCTGGCTGCCCGGTTGAACAGGATGTACTTGCCCTCCAGATCCTTGGCGAAGATGGCGTCTTCCGAGCTGTCGGCGATGGCGGAGAGCAACTGCAGCGCCTGCAGCCGGCCGGCCTGGGACTGGCGAACCTGCTCGGCCATCTGCAGCCGGGTGTGCTGGCGCAGCAGCACTATGCCCGCATTGGTAATAAAGAGGGCAAGCAGGCCGATGAGTCCGATCCAGATGCTCTCTTTCAATACCGCGCGGTTGAGCTCCGCCTCGTCTATCTTGGCCAGCAGGTACCAGTTGGTGCCCAGCACCGGACGGGCGGTGCCAAACACCGGCACGTTGCGATAGTCCCGGCCAAAGAAGATCGCTTTGGCCTGGGCGTCGTGATCATGGCGCAGGTACTGGGCCGCCAGCAGCTCCTTGCTGCTGGCCGGCAACTGCAGGGTGAGGGCTGAGTCCGGACGATAGCGAACGTCATTGATGAACTGGATCTGCTCGCCGTTGCGGCGAAACAGCAGGGCCTCGCCGCTGCTGTCCGGCACCGGCCAGGTCTTGAGAATGCTGTTGAGGGGCTCGCTGCTGCTGATCTGCAGCACGATCAGGGGGGGCTTACCGTCGGTTACCGGCAGGGGAGCGATAAAATCGAGCCGGGCATGCCCTTGCTCGTCCAGGTAGGGGCCCACCCGGGTGATGCGCCCGGCGTTGACACTGGCCAGGGCATTGCGCAGCGCACGGTTGAGGCCGCTGGCCCCCTGCGTCTGCCACAGCACCTCGCCACTCGGCGCCAGCACGGTGGCGGCGCTGAAACGGCGGATGGAGAGAAACTCATCGAGTCTGGCCATCAGGTCGGCCTGGCCGCCATGGCTGGTCTGGGCGTCGTGATAGAGGGCGCCATAGAGCGGGTTTTCGAGCAGGATGTGGGCGTCGAATTCGCGGGAGTTGAGCCACTCGGTGATGCGCTTGCCTTTGAGGTCGGCGATGGTCTCGAGCCGGGTCGCCTCCTTGTCCTGGGTCAGATTGATGTTCTGGGCGATGGCCATGGCAGTCAGGGCGATGATGAGGCCATTGAACAGCACGAAGGGGAGCAGTTGGCGCCTCGATGGCGTGCTGCTGACGGTGGGCTGATCGATGCGCCGGCGCAGCATGGCGTAGAGCAGGGTGGCGGTGATGACAATGAACAGCCACCCCTTGATGGTACTGGCCAGTGCAAATTGCGCCGGGGTGCTGAACAGCCACTCCACAGCCTTGTCGGAGAGCAGGATCCACAGGCTCGCCACGGCGGCATAGGTGAGCACCACATTGAGCACATGGGCCCGGGTCAAGGGCGGCCGTTCAGCCATGAGGGACCTCGTTGTCGTCCTTGTAGCGCTCGGCGATGGCGATGAACTCGTCGAAGTGGCTGTCAAAGGCGGTCACCACGTCCGGGTCGAAATGCTGGCCGCTGCCGGAGAGGATCAGGGCGCGCGCCTCGTCATAGGGCATGGCCGCCTTGTAGACCCGCACGTTGATGAGGGCGTCGAACACGTCCGCCAGCGCCATCAAGCGGGCCGAGAGTGGAATGGCGTCCCCCACCAAACCGTCCGGATAGCCGCTGCCGTCCCACTTCTCGTGGTGCCAGTGGGCGATCTCCTTGGCCAGGGTGAGAAATACCAGTGGCTGATCGATGTCCCGCTCTGCCTCCTCGATGGCATCGCTGCCGAGCTTGGCGTGGGTGCGCATGATCTGCCACTCCTCGGGCGTCAGCTTGCCCGGTTTCAGCAGGATCTGATCCGGTATGCCCACCTTGCCGATGTCATGCAGCGGGGCCGAGCGGCTCAGCAGGTCAATGTAGCGGGGGGTCAGGGTCTCGGCAAAGCGGGGATGGGTCGACAGCGCGCTGGCCAGCTGCCTGACATAGCCCTGGGTGCGCAGGATGTGATTGCCGGTTTCGGGGTCGCGGATCTCCGCCAGATGGGCGAGGGCGCGGATGGAGACCTGCTGGGTCAGATCATTTTCCGCCATGCGCCGTGCCACTTCGGCCTCCAGCGCCGCATTCTGGTTTTGCAGACCGTCGCGGGCCTGCTTGGCCTCCAGCTGGGTGCGCACCCTGGCCTGGACGATGGCGGGTTTGATGGGTTTGGTGATGTAGTCGGCGGCTCCCAGCGACAGGCCGTACTCTTCGCTCTGGGGATCGGCGAGGGCGGTGAGCAACACGACCGGGATGCGGCTGGTTTGCCCGTTGAGACGCAACTGCTTGAGCACCTCGTAGCCGTCCATGCCAGGCATCATCACATCCAGCAGGATGAGGTCCGGTG
The DNA here is from genome assembly GCF_002259925.1 of Aeromonas sp. A35_P. Taxonomy (NCBI): domain Bacteria; kingdom Pseudomonadati; phylum Pseudomonadota; class Gammaproteobacteria; order Aeromonadales; family Aeromonadaceae; genus Aeromonas; species Aeromonas sp. A35_P. The sequence goes on from NZ_NEVB01000189.1 coordinate 8,691, forward strand.
TGATCTTGCCGGTGGCGATGCGCAGGCACTTCTCTCCGCTCTGGGCCGCGAGCACCCGGTAGGTGGAGGAGAGCAGGTCGGTCAGCACCATCAGATTCTCGGGGGAATCGTCGACAATCAGGATGGTGGCGGAGTGAGCTGTAAACATGGATCCTCCGTGACGTTGTCTCAGTGAGTTGGAGTATAGAGTCAATTGTTACCAGGTAATAAAGACTTACCCCGATTTACCCCTTGCTGGAGAGAGGCCCGGCAGGCGGGCCTTCACCAGTCAACGTCAGGAGGTTGTCTGCTGTGGCGGGATCAGCCGGCGCTGTCGTGACTGCCCCAGCAGGCGATGGCGTCCCCCACCGAGAACTTGCCCTCCAGCAGGGCGCGACCGAGGATGATCCCCTTGACCCCTGAGCCCTTGAGGGCCTCGATATCCTCGATGCCGCCAATGCCGCCGGAGGCCTGGAAACCGACGCTCGGGTAGCGGACGCAGAGATCCCGATAGAGTTCGACGTTGGTACCGGCCAAGGTGCCGTCACGGCTGATGTCGGTGCAGAGCACGTGCTTGAGCCCGGCGGGCAGGAAGCGCTCGATCAGTGCCTCTATGGTTACTCCGCTATTCTCCTGCCAGCCGGCTACCGCGATATGGCGATTGCCCTGGGCGTCGATATTGACGTCCAGTGCCAGCACGATGCGCTCGGGGCCGTATTTCTCCATCCAGTTGGCCACCAGATCCGGCGATTTGACGGCGGTGGAGCCGATCACCACCCGGCTGGCGCCGGCGGCCAGCAGGTCCGCCACATCCTGCTCGCTGCGCACGCCGCCCCCCACCTGCACCGGCGCCTCGGTGGCCGACAGCAGTTGGGCGATGAGGGGGAGCTGGCGCGCCTTGGCATTCTTGGCACCGTCCAGATCCACCAGGTGAAGCTGCACCGCCCCCTGGGAGACATATTCGTCGAAGCGGGCCTGCGGGCTGTCGCTGTAGGCGGTCTTCTGGCCGTAGTCGCCCTGATAGAGCCTCACGACTTGGCCGTTAATCAGATCAATGGCTGGGATAATCATCCTTGTTAAAGCTCCAGAAAGTTTTGCAGTAGGCGGGCACCGGCCGCACCGGATCGCTCCGGGTGGAATTGGGCGCCAAAGAAGTTGTCACGACCGACGATGGCGGTAAACGGCTGGCCGTAGTCGCAGGTGGCGATGGTGGCGTCGGTCACCTCCAAGGCGTAGGAGTGGACGAAATAGAAGTAGCTGCCGCTTGGAATGCCCTTGAGCAGCGGGTGGCTCTCGTCGTGCTCCACCTGATTCCAGCCCATGTGGGGCAGGCGCAGGTTGCCCACCTCCATCAGCCGGATCTTGCCCGGCACTATGCCGAGGCAGTCGATAAGCCCGCCCTTGTCTTCGCCCTCACTCATGATCTCTTCGGAGGCCTCCGCCAGCATCTGCATGCCGAGACAAAAGCCCAGCAGTGGCTGTTTGGCGGCGCGAATGAGTGGCACCAGATTGCGCTCGTTGAGGTTCTTCATGGCGGCCACCGCGGTGCCGACCCCGGGCAGGATCAGCTTGTCGGCCGCTTCGATGTCGGCCGCCTCGCGGGAGACCCGAGGCTGCATGCCGAGACGCTCGAATGCCATGCGCACCGAGGCCAGATTGGCACACCCCGTATCGATGATGACCAGCTTCTGCTTGCTCACATCCATCACAGCACCCCCTTGCTGGAGGGAAGCTCGCTCCCTTCCACCCGAATGGCCTGGCGCAGGGCACGGCCAAAGCCCTTGAACAGCGCCTCCACCTGGTGGTGGGTGTTGCCGCTGCCCACCTTCATCTGCAAGGTGATGGCCATGGCGTCCGAGAGGGAGCGAAAGAAGTGGGGCACCATCTCGGTGGCCATCTCGCCCACGTTGTCGCGGCCAAAACCGCTCGGACAGTCGAACACGAAGTAGGGGCGGCCGCTCAAATCCAGCGCGGTGGCCACCTCCTGCTCGGTGAGCGGGGTCTCTTCATCCGCACGCGGGCGGCCATCGATCACCGCCTGTACCTCGTCCATCGCCAGCACGAAGCCGAAGCGGCCGATGCCGCGCTTGTTGCCAAGGGCCTGGCGCAGGGCCTGACCGAGGGCGAGGCCGACATCTTCCACCGTGTGGTGATCGTCGATATGCAGATCGCCGCTCACCTTGAGCTTGAGCCTGAAACCGGCGTGGGTGGCTATCTGATCCAGCATGTGATCAAAGAAGCCGATGCCGGTTTCAATCAGGTTGCCGCCGCTCTTGTCTAAATCAACCGCCACCTGGATGCGGGTCTCCTTGGTGTAGCGCTCTACCTCGGCAACTCGTCCTTTGGAGAGCAGCTGATCACGGATGGCGAGCCAGTCGTGATCCTGCGGGTGGTAGCGAATACCGCGAATACCCATGTTGTCGGCGAGCTGCAGATCGGTCTGTCTGTCACCAATCACGAAGGAGTTGGCAAAGTCGATGCGACCGGAGGCGAGATACTCCTTCACCAGGCCGAGGTGGGGCTTGCGGCAGCTGCAGCCGTCGGTGGGGAAGTGAGGGCAGATCAGCACCTTTTCCCAGCTCACTCCTTGCGATTCGAACAGGTGCATCATCAGGTCGTGGGGCGGCTGGAAGTTCTCCAGCGGCAGGCTGGCGGTGCCCAGCCCATCCTGGTTGGTCACCATCACCAGCACGTAACCGGCGGCCTGCAGCTCGCGCAGCACCGGGATCACCATGGGCTCGAAGCGCAGCTTGGCGAGGCTGTCCACCTGCTTGTCGGTCACCGGCTCTTCAATCAGGGTGCCGTCGCGGTCGATAAACAAAAACGGGGTCTTCATCGCTACATCCTTGTCTTACAAAGTGGGAGAGGGCAAATCACGCAGCACGGCCAGCACGGCGTCCATCTCGCCCTGATAGCCGATGGTGACGCGAATGCTGTTGTCCAGGCCCGGCTTGGTCGAGAAGTCCCGCAAGATGATGCCGGCGGCCTTCATGGCGGCAAACACGCTGGCGCCATCCACAAAGCGCACCAGCACGAAGTTGCCCTTGTCTTCGAACACTTCCTTCACGCAGGCAAGCTTGGCCAGCTCTGCCTTGAAGGCGGCTTTTTGCTTGTTGAGCTCCAATACCCGTTCCGACATCAGTGCCAGCCCCATGGGGGAGAGGGCCTGGGTCGCAATCTGGGCGATGGGCTCTGGGATGGGATAGGGGGCGATCACCTTGGCCAGCATGGCGATCACCTCGGGGCTTGCCAGCGTAAAGCCGCAGCGGATCCCCGCCAGGGCAAAGGCCTTGGAGAGGGTGCGGGTCACCACCAGATTGGGGAAGCGAGCCAGCAGGTCCACCACGGATGCCTCGGGGCAGAACTCGATATAGGCTTCGTCCACCACCACGATGGCGCGATCCTGCGCCTTCTCCAACAGGGCGATGAGCCCGTCGCGACCCACCAGATCCCCGGTGGGATTGTTGGGGGAGCAGAGAAACACCAGCTTCACGTCGCCGAGGCGATCGGCGATGGCGGGCCAGTCCGGCTGGGGGCTGGCGGTGAGCGGTTGCTCGACGATGCCGACCCCGCAAGTCTCGGCGCTGATGGCGTACATGCCGTAGGTGGGGGGACAGATGAGGATCTGATCTTCACCCGCCTCGCAGAAGGTGCGGATCAAGAGCTCGATGGCCTCGTCGGCGCCGCGGCTCACCAGTACCTGATCGGGATTAACCCCGGCGTAGGCGGCATAGCCGTTCACCACCTCGGCCGGTTGGCACTCAGGGTAGCGGTTGAGGCGGCTCCCCTCGATGGTGAAGGGATAGGCCTGTGGCGCCTCGTTGGCGTTGAGCCAGACGTGGCCCTTGCCGCCGATGCGGCGGGCAGATTGATAAGGGGTGAGGGCCCGCACCACGCGGCGCGCCAGATTGGCAATGCTCATGACAAATCCTTCTGCTGTGCTGTTTGTTGGGGCGCGGCGGCCAGGGCGTTCAACCTGAGGGTGACGGCATTCTTGTGGCCATCAAGCCCCTCGGCCTGGGCGATGCGCTCGACGATGGGGCCAAGGCCCTGAATGCCGCGCTCGCTCAGCTCCTGCACCGTGTAGCGGCGCTGATAGTCGGCGAGGCCAAGGCTCGAGCAGGTGCGGGCATAGCCGTAGGTGGGCAGAGTGTGGTTGGTGCCGCTGGCGTAATCGCCGACCGATTCCGGTGTCCATGCCCCGAGGAAGATTGAGCCGGCATTCTCAAGCCGGTCCAGCAGCTCGCGCGGGGCGCGGGTTTGCACTATCAGGTGCTCCGGCGCATAGGCGTTGGAGATGGCGCAGGCCTCGGCCAGATCGTCACAGAGGATCACCAGGCTTGAACCCAGCGCCTTGGCGGCGATGTCGCGCCGGGTCAGTTTGGCCAGCTGGCGCTTGATCTCGCCGTTGATGGCGTCGGCCAGCAGCGGCGAGGTGGTCACCAGCACTACCTGGCTGTCGGGGCCGTGCTCGGCCTGGGAGAGCAGATCCGCCGCCACGAAGGCCGGGTTGGCGCTCTCGTCGGCGATCACCAGCACCTCGGAGGGGCCGGCCGGCATGTCGATGGCTGCGCCGCGCCAGTCGCGGGACACCTGGCCCTTGGCCTCGGTCACATAGGCATTGCCCGGGCCGAAGATCTTGTCCACCTTGGGAATGCTTTCGGTGCCGTAAGCCATGGCGGCGATGGCCTGGGCACCGCCGATGGCGAACACCTTCTCGACCCCGCAGGCACGGGCGGCAAACAGGATCTCGTCGCTGGCCGGGGACGGGGTACAGAGCACCACTTCACGACAACCGGCGATCGCTGCCGGAATGGCCAGCATCATCACGGTGGAGGGGAGCGGCGCGCTGCCCCCCGGCACGTAGAGGCCGACCCGGCCGATGGGCTGGGTACGCAGCTCGCACACCACCCCGGGTTGGGTCTCGACCTGCACCACGGGTTGCGCTTGCGCGGCGTGGAAGGTGCGAATGTTGGCGATGGCCGCCTCGATGGCGCCCTTGATGTCGTCATCGAGGCGCTCGCAGGCGGCCTCGATTTCGGCGTTGCTTACCTGCAGTTGCTGGCGCGGGGCACGTTCGAAGCGCTGGCTCAGCTCGCGCAGGGCCTCATCGCCCCGGCTGCGTACCGAGCCGATGATCTCCCGTACCACGGCGCCGATGTCGGCTTCGTCGCTCAGGGCGGGCCGGGTCAGCACGTCGGCCTGCTGGGCGGGAGAGAGGGTCTTCCAGATCAGGGTCTGCATGATATCCCTTCCTTATTCCATCATCTTCTCGATGGGCAGCACCAGAATGGAGCTGGCACCCAGCGCCTTGAGCTGTTCCATGGTCTCCCAAAACAGGGTCTCGCTGGAGACGACGTGCAGCGCCACCTGGTTGGTCTCGCCCGCCAGCTGCATGATGGTGGGACGTTCGGCCCCCGGCAGCAGATCGGTGATGGCATCGAGCTTGTCCTTGGGGGCGTGCAGCATGATGTACTTGCTCTCGCGCGCCTGCTGCATCCCCTGAATGCGGGGCAGCAGGGTATCGATGATCTTCTGCTTGGCATCGGACAAGGGGTTGGGCGCCTGCACCAGTACCGCCTTGGAGCGGTAGATCACCTCCACCTCTTTGAGGCCGTTGGCCTCCAGGGTGGCACCGGTGGAGACCAGATCGCAGATGGCATCGGCCAGGCCCGCGCGCGGCGCCACTTCCACCGAGCCGCCCAGCATCACGCTCTTGAAGCTAAGCCCCTTCTCGTCGAAGAAGCGCTTGAGCAGCCCAGGGTAGGAGGTGGCGATGCGCTTGCCGGCGAGGCTCTCTGGCCCGGTGTAGTTGACGTCGTCCGGCACCGCCAGGGAGAGACGGCAGCCGCCGAAGTCGAGCTGCTTGAGGGTTTTGACCGCAAAGGGCTGGCCCTGGGAGGCGCGGATGAGCTGCACCTCTTCCAGCACGTTTTCGCCGATGATGCCAAGGTCGACTACCCCTTCCATCACCAGCCCCGGGATGTCGTCATCGCGCACCCGCAGGATGTCGATGGGCATGTTCTCGACATGGGCGATGAGGCGCTGCTCGCGCAGGTTGATCTTGAGGCCGCAGCTCTTGAACAGGGCCTGGGAGTCCTGGCTCAGACGACCGGATTTTTGCATGGCGATGCGCAGACGTTGTGTTTCCATTGATCGATTTCCTTCTAGTCAAAAACGAAAAAACCCTCGGAAGTGGGTGCTTCCGAGGGTTTATGAATCTTGCGGTCCTTTTGGAAGTCACCAGTTAAGTGTCTTCCAGCAGTCAACCTCCTGAAAGACTATTCGGGATGATGATGGTGGTGATGAGTCTTCAGGCTGGTGAACTGCATGTAATCAATCCTTTACAAATAAGATGTCGTAGTTGACGCCCGATTTAAACTACCTGCCTTGACGGAAAAAGCAACCGGAAAATGTGATTTGGTCGATTAAAGTTGAGAAAACGGTTTTATGGTCGATAACTAGACAAGGTGAGCCAGAGGAGGCGACATCATGCCCAGTCAGGACCTGTTATTCCCCATTCTGCCTAGGGCGCCGGCCGCGCCGAGCAGTGACGACATCAAGCGGGAAGTGACCCAGATCAGCCAGAAGCATCAGCTGCGCAAGACCAGCACCGACAACGGCGACTCCCAACAGCGCCAGCAGCCTTACCCCTCGGCCAAGCGTGATCAGGAAAAGCCGGAAGAGGACGATCACAAGCCGGATCCCGATCACCAGATCGATCTCTTCGTCTAGGGGCAGAAGTCAGTCCCGCTTTTGCCACCTTTTTGGCATAATGCCCCCTTTTGTTGCAGCGGGACGCCCCTTTGACCATCCAGACCCTGTTCAAGCCAGACGGCCCTCTGGCCAGCCATATCGACGGTTTTGTCGCCCGCGCCCCGCAACTGGAGATGGCCGAAGCGGTGGCCAACGCCATCAAGTCACACGGTCGCTTGCTGGTGGAGGCGGGCACCGGAACTGGCAAAACCTACGCCTATCTGGTGCCGGCGCAGGAGTCCGGCAAGCGGGTGGTGATCAGCACCGGCTCCAAAAACCTGCAGGAGCAGCTCTTCTATCGAGACCTGCCGACCATCACCGGCGCACTCTCCTATACCCCGCCGGTGGCCCTGCTCAAGGGGCGTAGCAACTATCTGTGCATCGAGCGGATGAACCGGCTGCTCAGCGAATCCCACCTGCAAAAGCCCGAAGTGCTCAACGATCTGGTCAAGGTGAAGTCCTGGTCCACCGCCACCGACAACGGTGACGTGGGGGACATTCCTGGACTGCAGGAAAACGCCGAGATCCTCGCCCACGTCACCAGCACCAATGAAAACTGCCTCGGCCGTGACTGCCCCTATTACGACGACTGCCATCTGGTGGTGGCCCGCCGCCGCGCCATGGATGCCCAGGTGGTGGTGATCAACCATCACCTCTTCTTCGCTGACATGGCGGTGAAAGACACAGGTTTCGGCGAGCTGGTGCCCGAGGCACAGGTCTATGTGTTTGACGAAGCGCACCAGCTGCCCGAGATCGCCACCAACTACTTCGGCAAGTCGGTAGGCAGCCGCACCATCCAGGATCTGGCGCAGGATATCCAGCTTGCCTATCGGGCCGAGGCCCACGACATGGGCCAGCTTGGCAAGGCGGCGGACAGGCTCGCCATCGCGAGCCAGGACTTGCGGCTCGCCTTCGGGGTGGACGGCGGTCGTGGCAACACCCGCGACATGTTGCGCCAACCGCTCTGGGGCCAGGCGCTGGCCCGCCTCAACGATGCCCTCGGCCTGTGTTACGAGGTGCTGAAGCTGGCGCTGGGTCGAGGGGAGCAGCTTGACCACTGTTTCGAGCGCATCAGCGAGCTGCGCACTCGTCTTGGCGAGGTGCTGGCGGTCAACCAGACCGGTTTCTCCTACTGGTATGACTGCTCGCGGCTCCATTTCACCCTCAATCTGACCCCGCTGTCGGTGGCCGAGCGCTTCGGCGCCGAGGTGCTGCGCCCCGAGGTGGCCTGGGTGTTTACCTCGGCGACCCTGACGGTGGACATGCGCTTTGATCACTTCAAGGCGGAGCTGGGGCTGGCCGGCAGCGCCGAGCTTATCCTCGACAGTCCGTTCGATTATGGCGAGCAGGCGCGCCTGTGCGTGCCGCGCTTTCTGCCCGAGCCCAATGCCTTTGGTCGGGGCGAGCAGCTGGCCAACCTGATGATCCCGCTTATCAACAAGACGCCGGGGGGCTGTTTCTTCCTCTGTACCAGTCATCAGGTGATGCGCCAGGTGGCCGAGGTGCTGCGCCGGGAGATCGGTCGCACCGTCCTGTTGCAGGGAGAGGACAACAAGCAGCGGCTGCTCAAGGAGTTTGTCGAGAATGGCCGTGCCGTGCTGGTGGCGACCAGCAGCTTCTGGGAGGGGATCGACGTGCGTGGCGCCGCGCTCTCCTGTGTTATCATCGACAAGCTGCCGTTTGCCAGCCCCGACGATCCGCTGCTGAAGGCGCGGGTGGATGATTGCAAGCTCAGGGGCGGCGATCCCTTTGCCGATATCCAGCTGCCCAAGGCGGTGATTGCCCTGAAGCAGGGGGTGGGGCGGCTCATCCGTGATCGCAGTGATCACGGCGTACTGGTCATCTGTGATCCCCGCATGGTCAACAAACCCTACGGCGCGACCTTCATCAAGAGCCTGCCGGCAATTCCTCGGACCCGGGAGCTGGCCACCCTGGGCGGTTTCTTCGACCGCAAGGGCTGAGCCTGCCGAAGATACTGTTTACCCGTGCGATGGCGAGACGACCACGCTGCCGATAGGGGCAGAACGCGACCCGCAATACGCGAATACGCGCACCAGAATGTGAAAACTGCTGGCAGAGCCTGCTTGCAGATTATGTAATTGACTGATTTTATAGAGATTGGAAAGCATGAACGAGTTGAAGATCCTGGCCGTAGATACCGCCACCGAAGCCTGCTCCGCCGCCTTGTTGGTGGGGGAGAAGGTATTCTCCCGTTGGGAAGAGGCGCCGCGGGATCACACCCGTAAAATCCTGCCCATGGTTCAGGCTGTGTTGGACGAGGCCGGGGTAACCTTGGACGAGCTCGATGCCATCGCCTTCGGCCGCGGTCCCGGCTCCTTTACCGGGGTGCGGATCGGCATCGGCGTGGCACAGGGGCTGGCGCTGGGCGCAGGCGTACCGCTGATCGGTATTTCCACCCTGGCCGCCATGGCACAGGGGGCTCATCGGCTGGACGGCGCCGAGCGGGTGCTGACCGCCATCGATGCGCGCATGGACGAGGTCTACTTCGGCCAATATGAGCTCATCGATGGTCGCATCCAGCTGGTGGGCGAAGAGGTGGTGAGCGGCCCCGCCGCACTGGTGGCGTCCCGTGGCACGCTGCCGGGCAGCTTTACCCGCGTCGGTACCGGTTTTGAGACCTATGGCGAGACCCTCGCCGCGCTGGCCGACGAGCAGGTGGCGAGCCAGGTACGCTTCCCGGCGGCAGAAGACATGCTGCCGCTGGCCCGCAGCGCCTGGCTGGCCGGCGAGGCGGTGGCGGTCGAGCAGGCGACCCCGGTATATTTGCGTGACAAGGTGACCTGGAAGAAGCTGCCGGGTCGCGAATAAGGGCAGGAGTGGCAGACTTGTCGCTCATGCCGGTCGACACAGGCCCCACGCGGGCGGTTGATAGGTCGGGCCCAGCCCGACTCAAGGAGAGTGACATGTTGAAGCGTGCAATGGTGATGGTGGCCGCCGGCCTTCTGCTCGGTGCCTGCAGCTCGGTCCCGCAAGAGCTGGCCTATGAGCCCGCCAACCAGCTGGTCGCCTACCAACCGGCGCTTGCCGGCCAGGTAGGCAAGCCGGCCCGCTGGAGCGGCGTCATCTCGTCGGTACACAACAAGGCGGATCAGAGCGTCATCGAGGTGGTCTATCTGCCGCTCAAGTCCAACGGGGTGCCGGAGCAGACCGAACAGAGCCCGGGCCGTTTTCTGGCCATCATGCAGGGTTTTGTCGACCCGACCCTCTATGCCAAGGGGCGCAGCCTGACGGTGCTCGGTACCATAGCCCAGCCGGTGGACAGCCAGATTGGCGAGCACAAATACCGCTTCTCCGTGCTCAAGGTGACAGGCAGCAAGCTGTGGCCGCCGGTCAAGGAGGTGGAGATCCGCTACATGGATCCCTACTTCTACGACCACTTCTATGATCCCTACTGGCCGAGACGGCCGCTGCGCCGCTAGGAGCTGGGCATGAGCACCTTGCTGCGAGAGCGCTTCCTGACCCTGGCCGACGGCCGCCGGGTTGCCTTGCTCGAGAGCCTGCCGGCGCAGGGAGAGCAGGAGGACAAACCGCTGCTGCTTGCCCTGCATGGCTGGCTCGACAACAGCGCAAGCTTTGTGCCCCTAGCCCCCTATCTGACCCACTTTCAGCTGGTCTGTGTCGATCTGCCGGGGCACGGTCACTCGGATCACAAGGCAACGCCCTATGTCTTTGTCGACTGGCTGGACGATCTCTATCAGATCACCCAGGCGGCCGGCTGGACGGCATTCACGCTGCTTGGCCACTCCCTCGGGGCCTTGATCGCCTCCGCCTATGCCGGGGTTTTCCCCGAGCAGGTGGAGCGGCTCATTCTGCTGGAGGGGCTCGGGCCCCTCAGTCAGCCGGACGACGCCGTACCTGAGCAGCTGCGCCGAGCCATCCTCAACCGCAGCCGAACCCGCGAGCGAGCCTCCCAGGGCTTTGCCTCCATCGACGAGGCGGTGGCGGCGCGCTGCAAGGTGGCGGACATCACCCCGAGTGCGGCACGCCTTATCTGCGAGCGGCAGCTGGAAGCCCGGGCAGGGCGCTGGCACTGGCGCAGCGATCCCCGTCTGCGGGATCTCTCCCCCATGCGCATGAGCGAAGGACAGGCAATGGCCCTGATCCGGGCCATTGCCTGCCCCGTGCTGTTTATCGCCGGCAGCGAGGGATTTGCCAGCCTGCAGGTGCAGTGGCAACAGCGTCATGCCGCCTTTACACGCATTGAACGTGTCATTTTGGCGGGAAACCACCATTTTCATATGGAAAATTCGGCAGAGACCGCGGTTTGTATCGAAAAATTTTGTCAAATTCGGTAGAATCGACGGCTTTCAATAATTCCAGGTTTGTCTTCCCCCTCACATTTTTCTGTTGTTAATTCGCTGTTAATTGATGTTGCCCTATGTAAATATGGGCGGCATTAGAGTATGAGCTTAAAACAACTGCTTGAAATGGATGTGAACAGGGACGGAGGCAACACAGTGAGCGCACAGGTGCTAGTTATGCAGGAGAAGTTCGTGGAAAAAGTCTGGCTGAAGCGTTATCCAGAAGGGGTGCCCGCCGAGATCAATCCAGACCAATACAGCTCCCTGGTCGAGATGTTTGAAGAGTCGGTGAACGAGTTCGCCGACCAGCCTGCCTTCGTCAACATGGGGCAGACCATTACCTATCGTCGTCTTGAGGAGCAGTCCCGCGCCTTTGCCGCCTACCTGCAAAACGAGCTCAAGCTCAGCCAAGGCGACCGGGTCGCCGTGATGATGCCCAACCTGCTGCAGTATCCCATCGCCGTGTTCGGCATCCTGCGTGCCGGCATGATAGTGGTCAACGTCAACCCGCTCTACACCCCGCGCGAGCTGGAGCACCAGCTCAAGGACTCCGGCGCCAAGGCCATCGTCATCGTCTCCAACTTTGCCCATACCCTGGAAAAGGTGGTCTACGACACCCCGGTCAAGCACGTGATCTTGACCCGGATGGGGGACAACCTGGGGCTGGCCAAGGGGACTCTGGTCAACTTTGTGGTGAAATACGTCAAGAAGCTGGTGCCCAAGTACAATCTGCCCCACGCCAGCACCATGCGTCAGGCACTGGCCAAGGGTCGCTATCTGCAGTACATCAAGCCCGAGATCAACAACGACGATCTCGCCTTCCTGCAGTACACCGGCGGCACCACAGGCCTCTCCAAGGGGGCCATGCTGACCCACCGCAACATGATCGCCAACGTGGAGCAGTGCCTCGGCGTCTATGGCCCCATGCTGGAGCGTGGCAAGGAGTTCGTGGTCACCGCGCTGCCGCTCTACCACGTCTTCGCGCTGACCGTGAACTGCCTGCTGTTCATGCGCCTGGGGGGCTACAACCTGCTGATCAGCAACCCGCGCGACATCCCGGGCTTTGTCAAAGAGATCAAGAAGTACCCCTTCACCTGCATCACCGGGGTCAACACCCTGTTCAACGCGCTGGTCAACAATGGCGAATTTCAGAGCATGTCCTTTGACAAGCTCAAGCTTACCATCGGCGGCGGCATGGCGGTGCAGCGGGCGGTGGCCGAGCAGTGGAAGGCGTTGACCGATACCCCGCTGCTGGAAGGTTACGGCCTGACCGAGTGTTCACCCCTGGTGAGTGTCTGCCCTTACGACCTGGTGGATTACAACGGCTCCATCGGCCTGCCGGTCTGCTCCACCGACATCCGGCTGGTGGATGACAACGGCCAGGTGATCCATGAACTCGGCAAGCCGGGGGAGATGCAGGTGCGCGGCCCGCAGGTGATGAGCGGCTACTGGCAGCGACCCGAAGCCACCGCCGAGGTGATGCAGGATGGCTGGCTCTGTACCGGCGATATCGCGGTGTGCGACGAGCAGGGCTTCTTCAAGATCGTCGATCGCAAGAAAGACATGATCCTGGTCTCCGGTTTCAACGTCTATCCGAACGAGATCGAAGACGTGGTGGCGCTCCACCCGAAAGTGCTGGAAGTGGCTGCCGTCGGCGTGCCGCACAAGGTTTCCGGCGAGCTGGTGAAGATCTTCGTGGTCAAGAAAGATCCAAAGCTGCTGGAAGACGAGATTATTGCGCACTGCCGCAAACATCTGACTGCCTATAAGGTCCCGAAACTGGTAGAATTTCGTGACGAACTTCCCAAGACCAATGTGGGCAAGATCCTGCGCCGCGTGCTGCGCGACGAGGAGATTGCCAAGCAGTAACCGGTGTGGCGCTGCCAAGCAGCATGCCGTCGTTATGCAAAACCGTGGGTCAGCCCACGGTTTTTTCTTTTGGCCCTGATCAACGCGCAGGCACAGATGCATTATCAACTCATTTCACAGCAAGCCGAACTGGATCAGTATCTCGCCTCCCTGGCCGACGTTCCCTTGGCCATCGATACTGAATTCGTCCGCACCCGTACCTATTACCCCCAGCTGGGTCTGTTCCAGATCTATGACGGCCACCAACTGGCGCTGCTGGATCCCTTGACGCTGGATCTCTCCTCCCTCTGGCAGCGACTCGGTCGGGCAGGGCAGATCGCCATTTTGCACGCCTCCGGCGAAGATCTGGAGCTTATCCAGCATCAGACGGGTCATCTGCCCAACCAGATGCACGACACCCAGCTGGCGGCAGCCTTTCTGGGCCACGGGGTCTCGGTGGGCTTCGGCGCCCTGGTCAACGAGTTTCTCGGCGTGACCCTGGAAAAGGATCAGGCGCGTACCGACTGGCTGGCGCGCCCGCTCACCCCCCGTCAGCTCGAGTATGCGGCGGCCGACGTCTTCTATCTGCTGCCCCTCTACGACAAGGTGATGGCGGCGCTGCGTGACAGCGGCAAGTTCGCCTGGTTCGAGCAGGAGTGCCAGAACCACTCTGCCCGCAAGACCCAGACCAGCGACCCCCGCCAGGCCTATCTCGACATCGTCAACGCCTGGCAGCTGGGACGCCGCGAGCTGGCGATCCTGCGCGAGCTGGCCGCCTGGCGCCAGCAAGAGGCGGTGCGCCGGGATCTGGCCCTCAACTTCGTGGTCAAGGAGCTGCACCTGTTCAAGGTGGCGGAACGCAAGCCCACCTCCCTGCGCGATCTCAACGAGCTGGGGCTGGCTCCCATCGAGATCAAGATCCACGGCAAGCGGATGCTGGATATCGTGGCCGCCGCCCAGCAGAGCGATCCTGCCGGCTGGCCCGAGCCCATTCGCCGGCTGGTGGATTACCCCCAGTACAAGGCCGAGCTCAAGCGTATCAAGGGAATGGTGGAAGAGAAGGCCAAGGCCAGCAACATTCCGCCCGAGCTGGTGGCCAGCAAGAAGATCATTCACCAGTACTTCACCTGGAGCTGGCGCATGAGCGACGAAGAGCGGGCCCGGGCCGACAAGCCCATGTTGCTGCAGGGCTGGCGCTTTGAGCTGGTCGGCCATCTGTTGGCACAATAAGCAAACGCATAGGAAAACGGGCCTACAGGGCCCGTTTTCTTTATTTGATTGGCGGCAACTGATAACGATAACGGGCCAGGATCTGGGTGTATTCCGGGCTGGCGAGCAGCGCCTGGATGGCCTCGTCCAGCCGTTGCAATTGGGCTGGTGTAGTGGTGCGCCGGCTCAGCATCAGATGCACCGGCGTGCGCTGGATGTTGAGCAGGGGGGTCAGATCATCGAGCGGGATACCGGCCAGGCTTATCTCCTGCAGCCCCATGGGGTCGATGACCACCCCCTGAATGCGGCCGGCCAGCAGCAGCTTGAGCAAGGGCTCCATCCGCAGGCGGGCCAGCAGCCGATCCTGCATCTGGGGCGATTGCATGAAGGTGCGAAAATGGGTGCCGTAATCAAAATCACGCATCATCCCTATGGTGAAATCCTGCCGTGGCAGCAGGCCCGAGAGTTGGGAGATCCCTTGCCAGCGCGCCCTGTCCTGACGGCGCACCAGCAGCACAGTCTCTTCGTTGCGATAGGGCAGGCTGAAGCGGGCGTAGCGCTCGCGCTCGGCGGTCTGGTTGGCGGACATGGTGAGCTGGATGGTACCGAACTCCAGCTCACGCAGCACGCGGGCCCAGGGCATTTCGCTGTAGCTGGCGCTAAAGCCGGCCCGACTGAAGATGGCTTGCAGCAGGTCGATGTCCAGCCCCTGCAGTTGCTGCTGTTCGTCGCGAAAGCTGAACGGGTGCCAGCTGGTCCAGCCTACCTGCAGTGACTCCTGTGCCCAGGTGGCGGTGCACAAACACCATAACAACAAGACTCTGTACACGGAGCTATCCCTGTTCAGCGTGGTTGTTGTTGATTATTGAATAGAAATGTCGGGCTGACCAGCCCGCAGGAAAGGATGCACGAAGGTGCATCCCTCAGAGCTCGTGGGCGTGGAATCCCTTGCGATAGCGGGCTTCGCAGCGCGGGCAGCGTTGCAGGGTAGGGTCCTGCTCCAGCGATTCGATGGCCAGCGGCTCCTCGCAGTCGGAACAGAGGCCATAGAGGCCCAGATCCATCTGGCAGAGGGCGGCATCGATGCGCTTGAGGCGGGCCACACTCTGCTCCACCCTGGGCAAGTCGAGGCGGCTGGTGAGATCGACCAGCTGATCCCGCTCGCAGTGATCCACCTGCTCCGCCCACTCGTCACGCCGACAGGCTTTGAGCTGACCGATCAGCTCTTCTCTTACTTGCGCCCAGTCAGTCAGCAGGCGATCACGCCACACGGCCAACTGAGCTTGCGTCATTTCACACACACTAGCCCCCAACGGACGAATAACAAATTGTGGGCAGTATAGGGAAGCGACTGGATTATCAAGATGATATGCGTCAAGTAAAGAACGGTTAGATCACAGTTTTCGCGGCCTGCAGCAGGGCATCCCGAATGGGATGGGTCTCCTTGAGTACCCTGATCTCCTGAAACAGCAGGTCTGCCTCGGGATACTCCCGCTTGAGGTAGCTGAACCACTGCTTGATGCGACTCGGGTAGTAGTCGGCCTTCTCGCTCGCCAGGTCCTGTTCGGTGTAGCTCACCATCAGCTGCAGCACCTCGGCCCAGCTCATGTGGGCACATCCGGTCTTCATCACGTTGGCCAGGTTGGGCAACGAGATGGCGCCGCGGCCCACCATCAGGGCATCGCAGCCGGATACCCTGGCGCAGGCGAGGGCATCGGCATGATCCCAGATCTCGCCGTTGGCGGTGACCGGGATGGGCAGGGCACGGCGAATGGCGTCCACATACTCCCAGTGAGCCGGCGCCTTGTAACCTTCGCGCTTGGTGCGGGCGTGCACGGCCAGCTCGTTGGCCCCGGCCTGATGAACCGCCTGGGCGTTCTCCAGATAGAGATCCTTGTCATCGTAGCCGAGGCGGATCTTGGCGCTCACCGGCAGATGGGCCGGCACCGCTTCGCGCACCGCCTTGACGATGCGATAGATGGTCTCGGGCTCCTTGAGCAGCACGGCGCCCCCCTTGCTCTTGTTGACCGTGGGGGCGGGGCAGCCAAAGTTGAGATCGACGCCGGGGGAGCCAAGCTCGATGGCCCGAAGTGCGTTCTCGGCCAGCCATTCGGGGTGTTGGCCCAGCAGCTGTACCCGCACCGGGGTGCCGGCCCGGGTCTTGCCGTCCTGCTTGAGTTCGGGGCAGAGGCGATGGAACACCTTGGCCGGCAGCAACTGATCGACCACCCGGATGAATTCGCTGACGCAGAGGTCGTAGTCGTTGACGGAGGTGAGCACCTCCCGCATCAAGTGATCCAGCACCCCCTGCATGGGGGCCAAAATAACGCGCATAACCGGTTCCGCAGGGCAAACAGAGAAAAAAGAGCGCAGATTGTAGTGGCAATGGCCGGGATTGTCAGCCGTTTGCCCACTCGATGAACCCAATCGACGGCCACCGCCTGGGCCAAGCTGTCAGCTTCCAGGCCAACTCTGTTAGGCTAAAGGCAGAGATACATTCAGAGGAGTACCCATGAAACGCTGGTGTCTGATGGCCCTGGGCTGGCTTGCCTTCGCCACCGGGATAGTCGGGATAGTCCTGCCCCTGCTGCCGACCACCCCCTTCATGCTGCTGGCGGCGGCGCTGTTTGCCCGCTCGTCCCCCCGTTTTCACCGCTGGCTGCTCAGCCATCCCTGGTTCGGCCCCCCCATCCAGGACTGGCAGCAGTATCGCGGCATTCGCCGCCATGCGCGGCGACGCGCCATCCTCTTCATTCTGCTCTCATTCTCGGTGTCGCTGGCGGTGGTGCCCATGCTGTGGGTCAGGCTGCTGCTCATTGCCATAATGGTGATCCTGCTCACCTGGTTAATGCGCCTGCCGGTGCTGGAGCCAGTTGCAATGGAGAAGTGAAGTCCCTAAGCTATTGCGGCAATAATGCTATGGAGTCGGCCCGTCATTTTTGCGTGACGGGCCTTTTTATTTCCCGCTGGCGGGAAGCTGAGAGAAACGACCATCTGCGTCGAAAAACAAACGGTCAAACCATGAATCCGGAAACCCTGAAATTTATCGAAGCGAGCATCAAGACCATTCCCGACTATCCGAAGCCGGGCATCCTGTTTCGCGACATCACCAGCCTGATCGAGAATGCCGAGGCCTTCAAGGCCACCATCGATCTGCTGGCCAATCACTACCGTGATCAAGGGATCACCAAGATTGTCGGTACCGAAGCGCGCGGCTTCATCTTCGGCGCGCCGGTTGCCTACGCCATGGGTCTGGGCTTCGTGCCGGTTCGCAAGCCGGGCAAACTGCCCCGCGCCGTCATCGAGGAGTCCTATGCCCTCGAATACGGCACCGATACCCTGCAACTGCACACCGACGCCATTGTGCCCGGTGACAAGGTGCTGGTAGTGGACGATCTGCTGGCCACCGGCGGCACCGTCGATGCCACCGTCAAGCTGATCCGCCGTGCCGGCGGCGAAGTGGCTGATGCCGCCTTCATCATCTCCCTGCCGTCGCTGGGTGGTGATGCCCGCCTGAGCGCTGCCGGCGTCAAGGTGGTCTCCCTGGTCGAACTGCCGGGCGAATAAGCCGCCAGTCCGATCTCGCAGGCGGGCCTCGTCAGCCCGTTGCCTGCGTCCAAACCGGTGCCCGAGCGGGCATCGGTTTGAAATTCAAGCGATCCCTCCCGCCTCGGCCGATAGCCGATACAGCCCGCCCCGCATTTGTGTTAGCATCCAGCCTCAATGCCTTGTCATCCCTGCATCGAGATCTATGAGCTATCAGGTTCTGGCGCGTAAATGGCGCCCCCATACGTTTGAACAAGTGGTAGGCCAGCATCATGTGCTGACCGCCTTGACCAACGCCCTGGATCAGGGACGGCTGCATCACGCCTATCTGCTGAGCGGTACTCGCGGGGTCGGCAAGACCACCATCGCGCGCATCCTGGCCAAGAGCCTCAACTGCGAGCAGGGGATCAGCAGCCATCCGTGCGGGGTGTGCGACACCTGCCACGAGATCGATCAGGGCAACTTCGTCGATCTGCTGGAGATAGACGCGGCGTCGCGCACCAAGGTGGAAGATACCCGCGAGCTGCTCGACAACGTCCAGTACCGACCGGCCCGTGGCCGCTTCAAGGTCTATCTCATCGATGAAGTGCACATGTTGTCGCGCCACAGCTTCAACGCGCTGCTGAAAACCCTGGAAGAGCCGCCCCCCTATGTGAAGTTCCTGCTGGCCACCACGGATCCGCAGAAGCTGCCCATCACCATCTTGTCGCGCTGCCTGCAGTTTCATCTGAAGAGCCTGGATCAGACCCAGATCGCCAAGCAGCTCGAATGGGTGCTGGATCAGGAGGGGCAACCCTTCGAGCCGCGCGCCTTGCTGGCCCTGGCCAAGGCGGCGGACGGCAGCATGCGCGATGCCCTGAGCCTGACCGATCAGGCGCTGGCCCACGGCAATGGCAGCGTGCGCACCGACAGCGTGCTGGCCATGCTGGGGACCCTGGATCACCGCCATCTGCATCAACTGCTGGAAGCTGTGCTGCGCCAGGATGCACCCGCCACCATGGCCAAGATCACCGAGATAGCGACCCTGGGCCCCGACTTTGATCAGCTCCATGCCGAGCTGGAAGGGCTGCTCCATCGCATCGCCATGGCGCAGCTGTTGCCCGCCACCGTACAGGAGCAGGGGGCGGATGCCGATGCCCTGCTGCAGCTGGCCCAGGCCATGAGCCCGGAAGAGGTGCAGCTCTGCTATCAGATCGTGCTGGGCGGTCGCAAGGATCTGCCCTGGGCCCCCGATGGCCGCACCGCACTGGAGATGACTTGCCTGCGGATGCTGGCCTTCTCGCCCCGGCGCGAGGTGCTGCATCCCGCCAGCCTGACGGCGCTGCCCCCGGCACTCGGTGGCCTGCCCGCCGCCAGTGCGAGGAGCCCGGCCCCCACCTTGGGAAAGCCAGAGGGGGTTGAGCCACCCCCGGCCACCGGCATGATGCCGCAGGCTCCGTCAGCCGATGCCGCGAACTCGCCCGCGCCGGTTATTTCTTCTGCACCAGCCGAGCACCAAGGGGGGCTGGAAGCCAGACAGGCCGGCCAGCCTCACCCACAGGTGGTTGACATGGCGGAGCCGGAAAGCGGAGCCGCGCTGGATCCGCTCTTTGCCGAGCAGGCGGAGCTGCTGCGTGAGGCCGAGCAGATGGGCTATGAGGCCGCGTCCGATCCGAGTGTGCCCGTGGCCCAGCCCACATCCTCCGTGCAAGGCGCCGTACCAACGAATGTGACTGACGAAGTGGCTGACAGCGGGGAGGGGAGTGTCTCTTCAACGGTGGCCAGCATGCAAAGTCTGCTCGGCAAGCGCAATCTGCTGCGAAGCCGCCTGCGCGGCGAGCCGAGCGGCAATGCGGCGCCAGCCCGGGCGACACCGGTCAAGCCGATGGCGGCCGCCAAACCTGCACCTGTGGCGCAGGCTGCGGCCATGCCGGCCTCGGCGCCCCACTCCCCGAGTGAGACTCGGGGGTCGGCACCAACTCAAGCGACCCAGTCAGGTTACGATGAATTGCCGCCGCTCGATGCCTATGAAGAGAGCAGCAGCGACTACGAAGAGTATCTGAATCAGGGTTTCAACGATGCGTTTGCCAGCGCCCCCTTGCCGGAGCGAACCGCTCAGGTGATGCAACCAGCGCCCGCCGCGCGTCCCCAGGCGGATGATCTGCCGCCCTGGGATCTGGATGGCAGTGCCGGTCGGCAGACGGTTGCTGCGCCGAGTGCTCCGGCCGCCGTTGCAACGCCCCCTGAGGCTGCCATCAGCGAAGTTATGCCTGCCGCCTCGGTCATGGAAACCATCGACTGGAACGAGCTGGAGAGCGACAACCAGCCGCAAGGGAGCGAGGAGGCGGCCAGATTGATCCCCTCTTCGCTGCTGGCCAATTGCGGCGACCATTGGGCCGAACTGATTGCCCGCACCGGTGTGGGCGGCCGCCTGCGCCAGCTGGCCATCAATTCGGTGATGGAGCAGCAGGGTGACAGGGTGCTGCTGACCCTCAAACCCGAGCAGCGCCATCTGGTGAGCGACAGGGCGCGCGCCGATCTGGCCGAGATCATCGGCCCCGAGCTGGGGCTTGCGGTACAGGTGGACGTCACCCTGGGCGTCGTGCCCGAGCGGGAAACCCCGCTCGAGATTGAGCACCGCCTCTATCTCGGGGTGCGGGAGCAGGTCACCCGGGATCTGGAGCAGGATCCCAACGTGCAATTCTTGCAACAGCGGTTTGGTGCCATGCTGCACCACGACAGCATAGAGCCGCTGAGCAACTGATCACACCATCCGGGCCTGGTGCCCGGTTGAAAAACGGTTTGGCCGTCCCCACTTAGGACGGGTAAACCCACGGCCCGGCGCTGGATGCCGGATTTCAAGACGAGAGACGACATATGTTTGGTAAAGGTGGAATGGGGAACCTGATGAAACAGGCCCAACAGATGCAAGAGCGCATGCAGAAGATGCAAGAGCAGCTTGCCCAGATGGAAGTAGTCGGTGAAGCCGGCGCTGGCATGGTCAAGGTCACCATGGCCGGCAGCCACAGCGTGCGTCGCATCGAAATCGACCCGAGCCTGATGGAAGATGACAAAGAGATGCTGGAAGATCTGGTGGCTGCGGCCGTCAACGATGCCGTGCGTCGCGTCGAAGAGCAGAACAAGGCCAAGATGGGCGAGCTGACCGGCGGCATGCAACTGCCTCCCGGCTTCAAGATGCCGTTCTAAGGACTCATCCACTGTCGTAGCTATAGGCTGCGCGCAATGGTCTGCCCGTTGGTCGTGATGGGGCACTTGCCCCGATTTCCCGGTCAACTCGCTCCGGTAACGCCGGAGCGTCGTTGCCGACCCATGGGCCAGGATGGGGCAGGTGATTCCCTCCCGTTGTCAGCCAGTGGCGTGTGCAGCGATTCAAATGCCTTCACCATCCGGGTGCATCGCGAATAGTCATGACGCAGCTGACACTTTCCCCGTGTCAGCTGCGTTTTTATGAGTAGGGGTCCACGTCTGTCACGCCGCGCACCACCTCGAACCGGTGCAAGGCCTGTACTCTCTGCTTGCATTCCTTCCGCCCTCTCTTGCTTCACTCTTTTTCCGCTCTCCTGTACCCCGTTCGTGAGGGGAGGCCGATGCACCGCCGCTGGCGGCGCGTGCCGACAAAAAAGAACGCCAGCCTCGCGGCTGGCGTTCTTTCTACGGACCTGGCGGGTTATTTCAGGTCGAAACGGTCGTTGTTCATCACCTTGACCCAGGCCTTGACGAAGTCGCGGACGAACTTATCCTTGCCATCTTGCTGGGCATAGACCTCGGCGTAGGCACGCAGCACAGAGTTGGAACCAAACACCAGGTCAACCCGGGTGGCGGTCCACTTCACCGCGCCGCTCTGACGATCCACGATCTGGTAGCTGTTGCGGCCAGTCGGCTGCCAGCTATAAGCCATGTCGGTCAGATTGACGAAGAAGTCGTTGCTGAGCACCCCGACCCGGTCGGTCAAGACGCCGTGGGCCGAGCCGCCATGGTTGGTGCCAAGCACCCGCATACCGCCGACCAGCACTGTCATCTCGCGGGCGGTCAGCCCCAGCAACTGGGCACGGTCGAGCAGCATCTCTTCCGGCTGCACCTGGTAGTGCCCCTTCTGCCAGTTACGAAAACCGTCGTGCACCGGCTCCAGGAAGGCAAACGACTCGGCATCGGTCTGTTCGGCGCCGGCATCGCCCCGGCCCGGCGCAAAGGGAACGACGATATCAACGCCGGCCAGCCTGGCCGCCTGCTCAACCGCCGCGCTGCCCCCCAGCACAATCAGGTCGGCGATGCTGACCGGCTTGTTCAGGGTGCCCTGCAGGGCAGTCAGGACGTTGAGCACCTTCTCGAGGCGAGCGGGCTCGTTGCCTTCCCACTCCTTCATCGGCGCAAGGCGGATACGGGCACCGTTGGCTCCACCGCGATAATCGGAGCCGCGGAAGGTGCGGGCACTGTCCCAGGCGGTGGCGATCAAATCGGCTGGCGCCACGCCGCAGGCCAGCAGCTTGCTCTTGAGCTCGCTCACTTCCTTATCGGAGAGCTGGTAATCCACCGCCGGCACCGGATCCTGCCATACCATGACTTCGCTCGGCACCTCCGGCCCCAGATAGCGGCTGCGCGGTCCCATGTCGCGGTGGGTCAGCTTGAACCAGGCGCGGGCAAAGGCATCGGAGAAGAGCGCCTGATCCGCGGCGAAGCGCTCGGAGATCTCCCGGTAGACGGGGTCAAAGCGCAGTGCCATGTCCGCGTCCGTCATGATGGGGTTGCAGCGCAGGGAGGGGTCTTCCACGTCCACCGGGCGATCTTCCTCCTTGATGGCAACGGGCTCCCACTGCCAGGCACCGGCCGGGCTCTTCTTGAGCCACCAGTCATGGCCCAGCAACATCTTGAAGTAGCCGTTGTCCCAGCGAGTCGGATTGCTGGTCCAGGCGCCCTCGATCCCGCTGGTGACCGTGTCGCGACCGATGCCGCGGCTCTCGTGGTTGATCCAGCCAAGCCCCTGTTCATGCACATCCGCCCCTTCTGGAGCTGGCCCCAATTTGGCTGCGCTGCCGTTGCCGTGGGCCTTGCCGACGGTGTGGCCACCTGCGGTGAGGGCGACGGTCTCTTCGTCATTCATTCCCATGCGGGCGAAGGTGACGCGCATGTCGTGGGCGGTCTTCAGGGGATCAGGGTTGCCATCCACCCCTTCCGGGTTGACGTAAATAAGCCCCATCATCACCGCGGCCAGCGGGTTCTCCAGATCCCGTTCACCACTGTAACGGCTCCCTTCACTGCCGCTCGGCGCCAGCCACTCCTTCTCGGAGCCCCAGTAGACATCTTTTTCCGGATGCCAGATGTCCTCGCGACCACCAGCAAAACCGAAAGTCTTGAGCCCCATGGATTCATAAGCGACGTTGCCTGCCAGGATCATCAGGTCGGCCCAGGAGATCTTGTTGCCGTATTTCTGTTTGATGGGCCACAGCAGGCGGCGCGCCTTGTCGAGGTTGCCGTTGTCTGGCCAGCTGTTGAGGGGGGCGAAGCGCTGGTTGCCGGTGTTGGCACCGCCACGGCCGTCGGTGGCGCGATAGCTGCCTGCGGAGTGCCAGGCCATGCGGATCATCAAGCCGCCATAGTGCCCCCAGTCGGCCGGCCACCAGGGCTGGCTGTCGGTCATCAGGGCATGGAGGTCGGCCTTGAGGGCATCGTAATCGAGGCTGCTGAAGGCATCAGCATAATTGAAAGACTCATCCATCGGATTGGTCTTGCGGTCATGTTGGTGCAGGATGTCGAGGTTGAGGGCATTGGGCCACCAAACTTGAGGCTCCTGGCCGGCGGAAGTATTGGCTCCGTGTGCAAAAGGGCACTGACCGGCCCCATGAGTGTGTTTGTCCATTCACTATGTCCTCTTATTAACGTTATGACGGTGAAGCTGTGCTCTTCGTTGTTAAGATCAATCTAACTCTGAAATAGCGTTACTGAACATAAGGTTAAAACTCTGACATTCATCGGCAATGACGATTGAAGGCCAGCTTTCATGCGACAACTTCTGCGAAAGTGATAGATGTGCCTTGCACAGCGGGCATCGGCGTACAGGGATACGCATCCCCTAGGCTGCCTGCGTATGAGCAAACCGTGGAGACATTGATGATAGTTGAGCATCGAACCGGCGCCTTGCCTCAGCCTGGTCATGGATGAGCGGGGTCGTGAAGAGTCGGCACTAGGCTGCGTTCTCAAAATGCTGGTTTTCTGTCCACCAATAGTTCCCGTAAGTAACGAAGGCAGAAAGCCAGCTTGATAAAAGCAGCAAAACTTCCCGCCAGCTTTTCATACCTCGTTGAGAATCGGCGAAACTTCTTCAGCCATCCGAAGCACCGTTCGACCACATTTCTCCTACGATAACGAGCTTTGTCTAACACCAGTGGACGTCCCTTATGGTGCCGTTGCTGGTCGCTGCGTTGCGGGATAACCGCTTTTATCTTTCTGCGCCGGAGTTCTGCCCGCAGAGCCCTGCTGCTATAGGCCTTATCTGCGGCAAGATGAGTTGGCCGAGTGCGATAACGGCCTGATGAAGTCGGGATCCTTGCCATGGCCAACGCACTTGTCGCATATCTGATTTCCGCTGATTGCCCCGGCGAAAGGCAGAACCCCAGCGGTAAACCATTACCATCAGTGACCAAGTGAATTTTGCTGCCAAAACCACCACGAGAGCGACCAAGGGCTTGATTCACCGGAGAGTTTTTTTACGCGCTCCGGCAGCATCTTTGGATGCCCTGACATTGGAGCCGTCAATGCACCACAGGTCGAAGTCGATAAGCCCTTCTTCATTGAGATGCAGTTGCAACGCAGCAAGGATGGCATCGATACGACCTGTACTCAGCCAACGTCGAAAGGTGTTATAA